>JAOPZG010000393.1 GCA_025964215.1 Conexibacter sp. | reverse complement strand
CGGCTGCTCGCGGCGCAGCGAGGTCGCGGTGACGATCGCGCGCGCCATCTCGGCCTCGGTGACCTGGTCGCCGGTCAGCTCCTGCTCGACGTGCCCGCGCGAGAAGACCAGGATGCGGTCGCACAGGCCCTCGAGCTCGAGGCTGTCGGAGGAGACGACGATCACCGGGATGCCCTGGTCGGCCGCCTCGCGCAGGATCCGGTAGATCTCCACGCGCGCGCCCGCGTCGACGCCCTGGGTCGGCTCGTCGGCGAGGATCAGCTTCGGCTGGGCGAGCATCGCGCGGGCCAGCACGACCTTCTGCTGGTTGCCGCCCGACAGCGAGGAGACCGGCGTCTCGATCGACTCCGTTCGGATGTTCAGCGCCTCGCGCTGGCCCTCGACCGAGCGGCGCTCGGCGGCGCCCTTGATGATGCCGCTGCGCGCGACGCGCTCCAGCGACGAGAGGCTCGCGTTCTCGCGGATCGAGAGCCCCATCATGAGGCCCTCCTCGTGGCGGTCGGACGGCAGGTAGGCGACGCCGGCGGCGTGCGCGCGGCGCTCGCTGCCCAGCTTGAGCTCGGCGCCGTTGAGCCGCACGGTCCCGGACGCGCGCTCCAGGCCGGCCAGCGCGCGCAGGAGCGCGGCCTGGCCGCTGCCGGCGATGCCGGCGATGCCGACGATCTCGCCCGGCGCGAGGCGCAGGCTGACGTCGTCGAACTCGCCGCCCGAGAGGTGCTCGACCTCGAGCACCGGCGCCTGGCCGGCGGCGGCGTCCGCCGGACGCTTGTCGGGGAAGACGGCGTCGATGCTGCGCCCGACGATCAGCTCGACGATCTCGTCGTCGCTCAGCGCGGACATCGCGGCGGTCGCGCGCACGGTGCCGTCGCGCAGGACGCTGACGCGGTCGGCGATCAGCCGGACCTCGGGGAGGCGGTGGGAGATGTAGACGACGGCGGTGCCGCTCGCGGCGATCTCGCGCACCAGCGCGAGCATGTGCTCGACCATGTCGGCGCCCAGCGGCGCGGTCGGCTCGTCCAGGACGAGGACGAGCGGGTCCTGCGCGAGCGCCTTGGCCAGCTCGAGGAGCTGGCGCTGGGCGACGCTCAGGTCCTCGACGCGGTCGCCGAGCCGGGCGCGGCAGCCCGCGCGGTCGAGCTGGGCCTGGAGCCACGTGGCGCGCTCGTCGCCCGTGTGCTCGCGCATCAGCGCCGGCAGCGCGACGGCCATGTTCTCGAAGACGGTCAGGTCGGGCAGGAGCGCCGGGTGCTGGCGGACGATGGCCAGGCCGAGCGCCTGCGCCTCGGCGGGCGAGAGCGCGTCGGCGAGCACGCCGCCGATCTCGATCGTGCCGCTGTCGGGCGCGATCGACCCGGACGCCACGTTCATCAACGTGGACTTGCCCGCGCCGTTCTCGCCGAGCAGCGCGTGGACCTCGCCGGGCACGACGTCGAGCGTGACGCCCGTGATCGCGGCGACCGGGCCGAAGTGCTTGGTGACGTCCGTGAGGCGCAGCACCGGGTCGCCCGGAGCCGCGCCCCGGGAAGGTGCGGTGGTCATCATGGTGGTGTCGGTGCCTGGTTCGCTCACGGTGGCCTCCAGCGCGGGCCGGCGGACGGTGCCCGAGCACCATCCGCCGGCATCGCGTTCGGGTGGAACTACTTGTTGAACACGGCCTTGAGGTTGGCGGCGTCCAGGCTCGAGGACAGGATCGCGTCACCCGGCAGGGACGGATCGCACTCGGGCTGCTTGGGCTTGCCGGAGACGGAGTCCTCCGCCGTGGCGTTCTTGACGCTCAGGGACTTGGGCGGGGTGCCGCCGGCGGCCTTGGCGATCGCGTCCTGCACGGCCGTCTTGACCATCCAGTTCTGCGACGAGTTGGTGTACAGCTGGAAGTCCGGGTTGGTGGGCTTCAGCTTCTTCCAGTCGCACGCGAGCTGGTTGGAGTCCTCGGTCGCGATCGGCGGGATCTTCCGGCCGGCCTGCTTGAACACCGGCAGGGCGCTGTCCATCGCCGCGCCGTAGTCCGCCGCGATCGCGTCGATCTTGGGGAACTTGGCCAGCGACGCGGTGACGACCTGCTGCGTCTTGGCGGGATCCCAGTTGGTGACGTTGAACGGCTGCTGGCCGATCAGCTTGATGTCGGGGTGCTTGTCGAGGACGCTCTTGAGGCCGCCGAGGCGGTCGAGCGACTGCTGCACGCCGGCGGGGCCGCCGAGGTACAGGACGTTGCCGCCCTTGGGCAGCAGGCCGACGAGCCAGTTGCCCCACAGGATCCCGTACTGGTCGGAGTCCGTGGCGACGTAGTCGGTGTAGTCGACGCCGGCCTTGCCGCCCGGGGGCGAGCGGTACGGGACGACGGTGGCGCCGGCCTTGACCGCGCTGCGCATCGCCGGCAGCAGGGCCTTGCCCGCGTCCGGGAAGATGACCATGGCGTTGACGCCCTGGGCGACGAGGCCCTGGATGTCGGAGATCGCCTTCTGCGTGTTGCCCTGGCCGTCGGTGTAGACGAACTTCGTCACGTTGGGGCACTTCGCCGCTTCGAGCTCGGCGATCTTGTGCGTGATGCGGCGCCAGGTGTCGGCGCCCTCACCGTCCGAGAGCGACAGGGTGATCTTCTTGTTGCCGCAGTACGACGGCGCGCTCGACGTGCTCGCGCTCGTGCCCGACGCGGCCGTGGCCGAGCCACCGCTGCCGCCGGACGAGTCGTCGCCTCCGTTGCCGCCGCAGGCCGCGACGCCGAGCGCCAGCGCTCCTGCCGCGAACAGGGCGCTCAAGCGCCGGTACCTCGAGTCCAACCTCATGTGCTCTCCTCCTGGGGGTTCCTGATGACCACCGCCGCGCCCGCACGGGCGCAGCGAGTCGGCGCGTGCTCGTCCAGAGCACCCGGCGACCGGCGTTTTCGATTGGTGAGACGACCCGAACGGGCCGTCAGCCCGAGCGCACGGGAGGACTGCCTCCCGCCGCCAGGGCCGGGCGCAGCCGTGTCCTCACGGCCGCCCAGTTGACGCTGTAGACCGCGATGCCCAACGTGAGGGCGGCGGCCTGGACGAGGTTCTGCACCGCGCTGCTGGCGCCCGTCGCCAGCACGAACTGGTCGAGCTGGGTCAGGAACAGCGCGGCGACCGCGGTGGCGGTGACGGAGCCGACGCCGCCGAGCAGCGAGGTCCCGCCGAGCACGACCGCCGCGACCGTCGGCAGCAGGTAGTCGTTGCCCGAGAAGATGCTCGGGGTCGTGACGGCGCCGGCGAGCAGGATCGCCGCGCAGCAGTACAAGATGTTCGCGGCCACGTAGGCGCCGACCTGGTAGCGCATCGGCTCGATGCCGGCGGCGCGCGCGGCGCGGGCGTTGGCGCCGACCGCCTCGAAGCGGCGGCCGATCGTCGTCCCCTTGATGACGAAGGAGACCAAGGCCATGATGATGACCGCGATGACGATCGTCGTCGGGATGCCGAGCACGTGGCCGGTCGCGAAGTCGTGCAGGTCGCTCGTGGTCGTCGTCGGCGAGCCCTTGGAGATCGTCACGATCTCGCCGAAGAGCAGCGCGTTGACGCCCAGCGTCGTGACGATCGGCGTGATCCCGACCCGGGTCACGAGCAGGCCGACGACGAGGCCGGAGGCGATGGACACCAGGAACGCCAGCAGGATCGCCCCGAGCAGCTTGCCGTTGTCGCCGTTGGGGTTGTGCGTGACGATGACCACGACCAGCGACATGACGCCCGGCACCGAGAGGTCGATGCCGCGCTGCTGGATGATGAGCGTCTGCCCCATCGCGGCGATCGCCAGGACCGCGGCGAACGGCAGCATGCCCTGGAGGACGCTTCCGCGCAGGCTGTCGGGCTCGACGACCTTGCTGACGACGAACAGCGCCAGCGTCGCGATCGCGATGACCGTCCAGGCCGGTCGCTTGTAGGTGGTGAGTGCGCTCATGGTGTACGGGTTCCTGATGGTGTTGGTGTCACGCTAGATCGGACCCCGGGGGCGGCGCACCCTCCGAACGGAGGTTGTCTGCGCACGCGCCCCGGACCGGGCGCCGGATCAGTCGTCGAGCAGCGCCCGGACCGCCCCGGCGATGCTCGCGGGACCGGGGAGGACGGCCTCCTCGAGCGGTGGGCTGTACGGGATCGGCGCCTGCAGCGCGCCCAGGCGCCGGATCGGCCCCTCGATCTCGTAGAGCAGCTCCTCGGTGAGGCGCATCGCGATCTCGGCGCCGGGGCCGAAGCCCTCGACGGCCTCGTGCACGACGAGGGCGCGGCCGGTGCGCCGGACGCTCGCCAGGAGCGTCTCGAGGTCCAGCGGCACGAGCGTGCGCAGGTCGATGACCTCGACGCCCACCCCGGCCAGCCGCTCGTCCTGGCAGGCCGCGAGCGCGTCGCCGACCATGCGCCCCCAGGCGATGACCGTCACGTCGTCGCCCGGCGCGACGATCCGCGCGCGCCCCGGCGGGAGCGTCTCCCAGGGTCCGTCCGGGGTCGGGCTGTTGTAGAGCCGCCGGTTCTCGACGAAGACGACGGGGCCGTCGTCGCGGATCGCGGCGCGCAGCAGGTCGGCCACGTCGCGCGGGTCCGAGGGCAGGAAGACCTTGAGGCCCGGGACGTGCGCGAGCATCCCCTCCAGGCTCTGGGAGTGCTGCGCGCCGCTGCTGCGCCCGCCGCCGGTCTGCGTGCGGATGACGAGCGGGATCCGCACGCCGCCGCCCGTCATGTAGCGCAGCTTGGCCGCCTGGTTGACGATGGGGTCCAGGCAGACCGAGATGAAGTCCATGTACATGACCTCGACGACCGGGCGCAGGCCCGCCATCGCGGCGCCGACCGCGGCGCCGACGACGCCGGCCTCGGCGATCGGCGTGTCCATCACGCGCTCGGGGCCGAAGCGCTCGGCGAGCCCCTTGGTCGCGCCGTAGACGCTGCCGGCCGCGACGTCGATGCCGATGACGACGACGTCGGCGTCGGCCTCCATCTCCTCGGCGAGCGTCTCGCGGACCGCGTGGATGTACTTCCGGGGCCGCGCGGTGGCGCTAGGCATAGATGTCCTCCAGGACGGTCGCGGGATCCGGGTAGGGCGCGTCGAGGCCGAAGGCGACCGCGGCGTCCATCTCCGTCGCGGCGTCGTCGAGGGCGGCCTGCGCGTCGCCGGCGCGGTCGGCCGCCTCGAGCGTCGCGGCGCTCCGCAGCAGCGGGTCGCGCTGCTGGGCGGCGGCGAACTCCTCGGCGTCGCGGTAGCCGACGGCGTCGCCCTCGTAGTGGCCGTGGATCCGGTAGGTCATGGCCTCGATCAGGACCGGGCCCTCGCCGGCGCGGCAGGCCGCCGCGGCGGCGGCGGCCGACGCGCGGACGGCGATGACGTCGTTGCCGTCGATGCGCTCGGCGCTGGTCAACCCGTAGGCCTTGGCCCGCTCGATCAGCGGCGCGCCGCGCCACAGCGCGTCGCTGTCGGTGAACTCCGAGAAGCGGTTGTTCTCGATGACGAAGATGACCGGCGCTCGCCACAGCACGGCGAGCGCGATCGCCTCGTGGAAGGCGCCGGAGTGGACGGTGCCCTCGCCCGCGAACGCGACCGCGACGGCGCCGGTGCCCTGGCGCAGCGCGGCGAGGCCGGCGCCGACGGCGAGCGGGAGCCCGGCGGCGACGATGCCGTTCGCGCCGAGGATCCCGATCCGCGGGTCGGCGATGTGCATGGAGCCGCCGCGGCCGCGGCAGGTCCCGGTGGCGCGGCCGAAGAGCTCGGCCATCATCGCGCCGGCGTCGGCGCCCTTGGCGAGGCAGTGGCCGTGACCGCGGTGCGTCGTCGTGATCTTGTCGTCCTCGGTCAGGACGCCGCAGACGCCGGCCGCGATCGCCTCCTGGCCGATGGAGACGTGGACGAAGCCCGGGATCTGGCCCTCGCGGAAGTACCGCGCCACGCGCTCCTCGAAGGCGCGGATGCGGGCCATGGCTCGGAGGTCGCCGGCGAGCGTGTCGAGCTCGGTGGCGATCATGCCGCGCCGCCTGTCCCGGTCTCGCGCGCCAGGGCGTCGCGCAGCACGAACTTCTGCACCTTGCCGCTGGCGGTCTTGGGCAGCTCGTCGACCAGCCGCAGCCGCTCGGGGAGCTTCTGGTTGGCGACGCCGCGCGTCCTGAGGAACGCGACGGCGGAGGCCAGCGTCAGGTCGGCCTCGCCCACGACGTAGGCGCAGGCGCGCTCGCCGAGGACGTCGTCGGGATAGGCGACCACGGCGACCTCGTGGACGTCGGGATGCTCGAACAACAGGTTCTCGATCTCCTTGGCGCTGAGGTTCTCGCCGCCGCGCACGATGATGTCCTTGACGCGCCCGGCGATCCGCAGGCGGCCACCCGCGTCGATCTCGGCGAGGTCGCCGGTCCGGAACCAGCCGTCCTCGGTGAAGGCTGCGGCGTCGAGCGCCGGGTCGCGGTAGCCGACGCAGAGGTCGGGTCCGCGGACCTCGAGGTTGCCGACCGCGGGCGGCGCGAGGACGGCGCCCTCGTCGTCGGCGACGCGGATCTCGGTCGGCCCGATCGGCGCGCCGTCGGTCTGCGCGTGCAGGGCCAGCGGCGCGCCGGGCGCGGTGCCGGTCGCCGTCGGGCACTCGGTCGAGCCGTAGACGCGGGTGGCGAGCATCGGCGTGCGCTCGGCGGTCGCGGTGATCAGCGCGGGCGGGATGTCGGCGCCGCCGCAGACGAAGACGCGCATCGACGCGATGTCGCGCTCGGCCAGCTCCGGCGCGTTGACGATGCCGTGCAGGAACGGGGTCGCGCCGACGGTGAACGAGCAGCGCTCCCGCTCGATCAGCTCCAGCGCGGCCGGCGCGCTCCACGCGTCGAGCAGCACGACCGGCGCGCCGAGCGCGAACGGCAGCTGCAACCCGTACAACAACCCCGTGATGTGGGTCACGGGCGAGGGCATGAAGACCACGTCCTCGCCGGTCACCGCGTAGAGGCGGGCGATCGAGGCGCACTCGTAGACCAGCGTGTCGTGGGTGTGCAGCACGCCCTTGGGGCGCGACTCGGTGCCCGAGGTGTAGAGCAGCAGGACGGGGTCGGACCCGCGGCGCTCGTGCTCGGGGGCGCGCGCGCCGTCCGGCACCGCGGCGAGCGCGCCGGCGAACGACCCGCCCTCGCCGACGACGAGGACGTGGGCGAGCTCCGGCAGCTCGGGCCGCAGCTCGGCGACCATCGCGGGGTAGTCGAAGCCCCTGAAGGTGGCCGGGACGACGAGCACGCGCGAGCGGGCCTGCTCGAGGATGAAGCCGACCTCGCGCCGGCGGTAGATCGGCACGATCGGGTTGCTGATCGCGCCGACGCGGGCGGTCGCGTGGAACACGATCGCCGCCTCCAGCCAGTTGGGGAGCTGGAAGGAGACGACGTCGCCCGGCCCGACGCCCATCCCGGCGAGCATCGCCGCGGCCCGGTCGGCCGCGGCGTCGAG
>JAOPZG010000297.1 GCA_025964215.1 Conexibacter sp. | reverse complement strand
CGCAGACGACGACGAACTCGTCGCCGCCCAGGCGCGCCGCGAGGTCGCCGCGGCGGATCGTGGAGCGCAGCCGGTCGGCGACCGCGCAGAGCAGCTCGTCGCCCGCGCCGTGGCCGAGCGTGTCGTTGACGACCTTGAAGCGGTCGAGGTCGAGCAGCAGGACCGCGATCGTGTCGCCGCGGTCGGCGCCTGCGATCGCCTGCTCGACGTGCGCGGCGAGGTAGGAGCGGTTCGCGAGGCCGGTGAGCGGATCCTCGAGCGCCTGCGTGCGCAGCTCGTCCTCGACGGCCGCGCGGTCGAGCGCGGTGCCCAGGACGTTGGCCGCGGCCTCGAGGAAGCGCTCGTGCGCGGGGGCGAACGGCGGGCGCTCGGGACCGCGGCGGGCGAGCAGCGTCGCCGGGAGGTCGGCGCGGCGGTCCATCCCGGCGCTGAGCGCGCGAGGACCCTGAGCGGTGGTCGCGCCGCGCGCGACCAGCGTGACCTCGTCGGCCGGCAGCGCCACGCGCAGCAGCGCGATCACGCGCTCGATCAGCTCGTCGGGCTCGCGGACCTCGAGCGCCACGCGGCTGAGGTCGACCAGCGCGACGTTGTGGCGGGCGATCCGGCGCGCCTCGGTGACGTCCTGGACCTGGCTGAAGATCTGCGGGTGGCCGTCGTCGCCCTCGACCACGGCGGTCGAGACCGCGAGGTCGACCACGGTGCCGTCGGGGCGGACCGCGCGCCGCACGTAGGGCTCGGGCGTGAGGCCGGCGCGGACGGTCGCGTGCAGCTCGTCTGAGGACTCGACCTCGCTCGGGTGGATCACGTCGGCGATCGGCTGGCCCACGAGCTCCTCGGCACTGCGCCCGAGCATCGTCGCGAGGGTCGCGTTGACGCGGATCCAGGTCAGCTCGGTGCTGGAGACGAACGCCATGCCGATCGTCGCCTCCTCGAAGCCGCGGGCGAAGCGCCGCGCCTCGTGGAGCTGGCTGAGCTCCTGGAAGGTGAGCCCGGCGCGGCCGAAGGCGACGACGAGCGCGCCGATCGCCAGGCCCTCGGTCAGCCGGTCGCCGTCGTCGACGAAGACGAGGATCGCGACCACGGAGAGCACGCAGGCCATCGGCACGACGACGAAGGCCAGGGCGCCGGCGAGGATCGGGCGCGGCGGCGGCGGGGGGCGCCACGCGGCGACGCCGATCGCCACCATCGTCAGCGGGTAGCAGGCGGTCGTGAAGTCCAGCGGCGAGAACGTCCCGTTGAGGACTGCGACGTCCTGGACCACGTGCGCGACCGCGGTCAGGCCGACCGCGCCAGCGAGCCACAGCCACTGGCCGCGGCGCCGGCCGGCCATCGCGCAGGCCCAGAGCAGCATGCTCAGCAGGACGAGGTCGCCGCACGGCAGCGCGAGCCCGGCGATGACCTTGGCGACGGGCTGGCCGCCGAGGTCGTGGCGGACGAGCGCGGCGGTGAGCGTCGTCAGCGTCAGGCCGCCGAGCGCGCCGTCGAGGACGAGCGAGAGCGTGAACGGCCGCAGCCGCGCGCGCAGCATGGTGAGCAGCGCGACGTAGACGAGCGGGTAGAAGGCGATCCAGCCGATCCAGGCGAGGACCGGCGGGTCGCTGTCGGGGTTGGAGGACGCGAACGTCGCGACCGAGCCGAGGCCGAAGAGCAGGATGCCGAGGCCGACGAGGGTCCACGGGCGCCGGTCCTGCGCGTGGTGGCGCGCGGCGGTGAGGCAGAGCGCGCCGGCGAAGGCGTAGAGGACGAACGACCCCCACCACTGGACGGCGAGGCGGCCGTCGTGGCCGAGGGCAGGCAGGAGCCGGCCCGCCAGGTAGGCGAGCGCGAGTGCGGCCGCGAGCAGCGGCACGGTCACATGACGCGGGGGAACGGTGGGAAGCAACAGCGTCCTCTCCTGGGTCATCGGCTTCTGGCGCATCGGACCTGAGCGCTCGGTCTACCATCGCGCGTGGAAGACCACCACGTTGGAGGGAGCAGCGATGTCGCGTCTCGTCCGCATGGACCGCACCGGCCACACCACGCTGGCGGAGTGGACCGCCACAGATCCCCAGGCCGTCGAGGCCGCCGTCGTCGCGTTCCGCGAGGAGCTCGACCGCGGGTACTTCGCGATGGTCTCCACCGGCGAGGGGCACGCCGAGCAGGTCAAGGAGCTCCCGATCGACGCGGACCTCGTGATCCTGCGGCTGCCGATCAGCGGCGGCTGATGGCGCTGGAGGTCGAGCACGCGGCCGCGGCGCACGTCCCGCCGCTGCCCGAGACGGCGGCCGTGCATTGGCGCGCGCCGATGGACGCCGCGCGCCTGCGCCGCCGCGGCCAGCTCTGGACGCTCACCACCGCCGCGCACGTCGTCCCGTTCCTGGCCGCGGGGATCCTGCTCTTCGTCATCCAGCCGCTGGCGGTCGCCGTCAGCCTCGCCAGCTTCGCCCACGCGTGGATCATCCCCGGGCTCTACGCCGCCCGCGGCGCCAACGTCGTCCGTCCCCGCCCGCGGCGGCTCGGGGCATCGGCCGA
>JAOPZG010000294.1 GCA_025964215.1 Conexibacter sp. | reverse complement strand
CGTCGCGCCCGGCGGTGTCGGCAGCGCCGGCGCCGGCTCGCTGATCGGCACGCCGGCCGGCGGCGCGGGGCCGCCCCAGGAGAGGCCGCCGGTGGCCGTCACGTCGGCGATCTCCGTGTCGACGTCGCCCGCCAGCGTGACCTCCTCGATCTCGCCGTCGGAGCGCACGTAGGCGACCTGCGTCCCGTCGGGCGACCACGCGACGCCGCGCGGCGTGCCGCCGCCGGCGGTGTCCTCGACGCGCGTGACGTCCGCGCCGTCGGAGCGCATCGTGAAGAGCTGGTCGCCGCCGTCGGCCTGCGTCGTGGCGATGAACGCGATGCGGTTGCCGTCCGGCGACCAGCTCGCGTGCTTGACCGTCGTGATCTGCTGCGTGCCGGTGGCGTTCAGGAACGTGCGCTCGACGCCGACGTCGGGGTCGCCCGGACCGCGCGTCCAGAGCTCGACGGTGAGCGACCCTCCGTGATCGGGCGACGGCAGCGGATGCGCGGCGTCGGCGTAGCGGACGAACGACAGCTCGCCGGTCCGCGAGCACCGCACGTCGTTCTCGGTGTACTCGGCCTGGGCGTGCCCGCCGGGGCCGGGCCACTGCGTGTCGACGACGTCGACGCCGCCGCGGTAGACGTCCCAGAGGCCGTTGCCCGCGTGGTCGCCGAGGTAGACGATCGAGCCGTCGCCGCAGTACGACGGGCTCTCCGAGACCATGCTGCCCGTCCCGTTCGAGATGTCGTCGATCATCCCGCCGCCGATCGGCTCGGTGAAGACCTGCTGGTTGGAGCCGATCGCCGAGCTGTAGGCCACGACCTCGCCGTCGGGCGAGAGCGACGGGCTGTACTGCTGGCTCGCGTCGTCGGTGGTGACCTGGTGGCGGTTGCTGCCGTCGGCGTCCATCTCCCACACGTGGGCCCTGCCGGTGCCGGCGTCGATCGTGCTGTAGAAGATCGGCCGGCCGCCGGCGGACGCGGGCCCGCAGACGCCCAGCAGCGCTGCGGCGGCGGTGAGCAGGACGATCGACGTCACGCGGGCGAAGTGGGCCATGCGCGGAGCTCCTGGAGTGGACGCGGAGCCGCAGCCTAGCCGACACGTCCCTGCCAATTGGCAGGGGCTTGAGACACAGGATCGTGTGCGAAACCTTGACACGCAGCGATGAAGGCAAGAACGTGCGCGCCCATGCTCAACGCTCGCAAGTCGCTCGCGGTCATCGTCGCCCTCGTGGCGTGCGCCATCCTCGCTCCAGCCGCCCAGGCCAGCTGGTCGGTCACTTCCGGCGCGGTCGCCGCCGTCAACAGCCAGCTGCAAGGCGTCGCCTGCGTCACGACCTCCAACTGCATCCTGGTCGGGCCCGAGTCCGGCGGGACGACGAGCGCGCTGATCTCCAAGTGGAACGGCTCGGTGTTCACCACGCAGACGCCGGCCTCGACCACCTCGGAGCTCTACGGCACGGGCTGCAACTCGGCGACGTTCTGCGTCGCGGTCGGCGCGAACTACGCCAGCGGCGCGGTGCCCCACGCCGAGAGCTACAACGGCACGACCTGGACGACGACTACGACGGCTGTCCCGAGTGGCTCGACGTTCGCGGAGCTCAGCCGCGTGGCCTGCCCCGGCTCGACCTCCTGCTTCGCCGCCGGTTACTACCACACGAGCACCGCGACGCTGCCGCTGGTGGAGCGCTGGAACGGCACGACCTGGGCGATCCAGACGCTGACGCTGCCCTCCGGCGCGACCAACGCCGAGCTGGCCGGCATCGGCTGCTCGTCCACGACGGCGTGCACGGCGGTCGGCTACTACGAGTCCTCGGGCAACCCGCGGCGCACGATGATCCTGCGCTGGAACGGCACCGCGTGGTCCGCGCAGACGGGCGTCAACCAGTCCGGCGCGACGCTGTCGGAGCTCCAGGGCGTCGCCTGCACGTCGAGCACGGTCTGCGTCGCCGTCGGCGACTACGCCGACGCCTCGAGCGTGCAGCACTCGCTCTCGGAGACGTGGAACGGGACGACCTGGACGCTGAAGACGGTGGCGGATCCCAGCGGCGGCACGGACCCCGCGCTCTACGACGTCTCCTGCTTCACCTCGCCGACGTCGGGCTGCGAGGCGGTCGGCGGCTACACCGGCGTCGCGTCGAACCTCGAGCCGCTCGCGGCCGGGTGGAACGGCACGGCCTGGAGCCTGCAGACGGTCCCGAAGCCCTCGGGCGCCACGGACGCGGTGCTCTCCGGCGTCTCCTGCCCGACCACGTGCATGGCCGACGGGGTCGACGTCGGCTCCAGCGGCGTCCCGAGCCCGATGGCGGTGGTCGGGCCCTAGTCGGCGACCCGCAGCTCGCGGCTCGCCTGCACCGCCCGTGCGGCGATCGTCTTCACGGTGTCCTTCGGGCGACGGCTGGAGAAGAAGCCGTCGCGCAGGAGGGTCGCGTAGCCGTGGGCGGCCACGGTGTGGCGCTCGAGCAGGAGCAGTGCGTCCTGCGCTGAGCCGTCGCCGAGGGCCGCACGGGCGAGGTCGAGCAGCAGGCTCATGAGCGCGCGGCCGGCGCCGGCGAGGTCGGCGTCGGCCAGCCGCGTGAGCGGCGTCGAGAAGATGATGGAGAACCCGGCGCCGCGCTCGGAGACGTAGCGGACGTAGGTGCCGGCGGTCACCGCGAAGCGCTCGCGCGGGTCGTCGCCGGCGGCCGCGACGTCGGCGCGGATCCGCTCGGCGAGCTCGAGCGCGG
>JAOPZG010000454.1 GCA_025964215.1 Conexibacter sp. | reverse complement strand
GCCGCTGGTGGGCAGCAGCAGCTCGCCGCCGATGGCGAGCACCGCGAGCACCGCGACCGCCGCGGCCAGGCGCCCCCACTCGAACGGCACGTGGAACATGTCGCGGGTGAGCAGGTGCAGCACGGCGACGATCACGACGTAGGCGCCGCAGAGCGCGATGCCCGCGCCGGCGATCCCGAGCGGGCCGACGAGCGTGACGAGCAGGATCACGTTGACGACCAGGCCGGCGGCCGTCGCCGGGAAGTTGCGGGTCGTGACCTTCGCGCGGCCGGCGACCGTGATCAGGACGAGCACGAGCCCGTAGAGCGCCCAGCCGAGCGCGACCCACGGCAGCGCGTCGGCGGCGCCGTAGTAGCTCGGGTCGTCGGCCAGCGCGCGGACCGCCCAGCGGCCGACGAGCGTCACGCCGCAGACGACGATGCCGGTGATCGCGACGTAGGCGGTCGTCACGCGGGCGTAGAGGCGCGCGGCCTGCGCCTCGTCGGTGACCGAGTAGGCCAGCGGCGGCCATGCCGCCTGGAAGCCGCGGACCGCGACGATCACGACCGTCGAGAGCTTGGCGGCGAAGCCGTAGCGCCCGGCCGCGTCCGCCGACTGGGCGTGCAGGAGGTAGGTGCGGTCGACGACGTTGAGCGCGAAGGCCGCCGCATCGGCCGGCACGGTCGGCCCGCCGAAGCGCAACAGGGCGACCGTGCGCCGCGGCGGGCGGAACGAGACGCGGTCGCGCTGCAGGACCCAGAGCGCGACGAGCACGACGGTCGAGGCGCCGTAGTTGCCGAGCACGTAGCCGCGCGCGCCGCCGTCGGTGACGACCACCAGGATCACGGTGAGCGTGACGGTCAGCAGGATGTTGACGATCGACATCGTCACGTAGAGGCGCAGCCGCTCCTCGACGCGCAGCAGCGCGTTGGCGACCTCGAGGTTCGTGAACGCCCACAGCCCGAGCAGGCCGACCGACATCAGCGTCGCGTCGTCGTGGGCGAGGATCAGCCGCGAGAGCGGACCGGCGAAGGCGAGGCCGAGCAGCGCGACGGCCGTCGAGGCGTAGAGCGTCCAGGACGTCACGGTGCGCGCGAGGTCGAGCCGCCGCGCGTGGTCCTCGTCGTCGAACCAGAAGCGCACGAACGCCTCGCCGATCCCGAAGCGCAGCAGGATCGAGGTGAAGATGATCGCGGTGAGGAGGTTCTCCGCGTAGCCGTAGTCGGCCGTGCTCAGGTGGCCGGTGTAGAGGCGCAGCGTGACGAGCGCCAGCAGGCTCGAGAGGATGCTCGGGGCCTGGTAGGCGAAGGTGCTGGCGAGAAGTCGGCGGAGCAGCGCGGCCATCGGCGGGCGTCGCCACCGTATCGGGCGGCTACGCTGCACCGCCGTGGCCGACCTCCGCCCCCTCTGCCTGCTGCTGCTCCCGCGCCCGCTGGAGGGCTTCATCCTGCGCGACCAGGCCGACGACCTGCTGCGCGCCGAGGGCGTCGTCGCCGTCGACCCGCCGCGCGTCCCCTACGGCGCCACCGCCCGCGTCCCGCACGTGCTCGGCGAGGTGCTGGCCAACGGCACCGCCAAGCGCCTGATCAAGGCGCTGCGGCGCAACGGCGACCGGCCGAAGGTCGTCGTCATCTTCCACCCCGTCCAGCTGCTGCTGGCGCGCGCGATCATCGCCCGCTTCGACGACTGCGAGCTCTGGTACGGCCGCTGGGACCGCTACGAGCACGCCTACGACGCCGGCCCGCAGATGCGCGAGCGGCTCGCCGAGCTGCACGAGGCCGCGGCCCGGCTCTCGTCGCTGACCTTCGTCGCCAGCGACGAGCTCGCGCGCCTGGAGGATGAGGCGGGCCGCGACGCGACGCTCGTCCCGCTCGCGGCCGACACGTTCCCCGCGCCCGACCCGACCGCCGCCGTGATCGCCGTCTCGCTCGGCCACCTCGGCTGGCGCACCGACTGGGCGCTGCTGCGCGCGGTCGCCGAGCGGATGCCGAACCTCGTCCTGCTGCTCGTCGGCGCCTGGCACGACGACGAGTCCAAGGACGACGCCGACTACGCCTGGTGCCGCGCGCATCCCGGCTTCGTCTGGCTCGGCGCGCGCTCCGACGAGGAGGCCGCGCGGCTGATCCTCTGCGCCGACGTCGGCATCGTCCCGTTCAAGGTCGAGCCGTTCAACGACGCCGGCCTCCCCTACCGGATCCTCAAGTACGCGCGCCTCGGCCGGCGCACGGTCACGCCGGAGCTCGCGGGCGTCAAGACGTGGGCGAACGCCGTGAGCACCGCGCCCGACGCCGGCGCGTTCGCCGCCGCGCTGGTCGAGCAGGCCGGCCGCCGCGCCGACCCGGACCTCGCGCTGCGCGACTGGGCGCTCGAGCAGACCGCGGAGGCCCAGAACGCGCCGCTGTGGGAGCGCTTGCGGGCGTTGGGGATCGCGCTTGGCTGAGCGCGGCGACATCGCGATCGTCCGCGGCCGCGAGGAGCTGCTCGACGCGCCGCGCGCGCTCTGGCTCTCGCTGCGCGACCACCACCACCAGATCGCGCCCGAGATGGGCCCGGTCCGCGCCGACCGCGAGACGTGGTCGATCCGCCGCGCCCAGTACGCCGCGTGGATCGCCGCCGACGAGCGCGCGCACTTCCTGCTCGCCCGCCGCGACGGGCATGTGCTGGCCTATGCCTTCCTGCGGCCGGAGCCGATCAGCTCCGTGACGTGGCAGCGCCAGCACGACGGCCTGGAGCTCGAGACGCTGAGCGTCGCGGTGGAGGCGCGCGGGACCGGGATCGGCGCGCGGCTGATGGCGCTCGTGCGTGAGGAGGTCGCGCGCGGCGGCTACGGCGGGCTCTACGTGACGGCGATCGCCAAGAACGCGGACGCCCTGCGCTTCTACGAGCGCGAGGGCTTCACGCCCGAGTTCATCCACCTGCGGGACACGACACGTAGGCCGTGAACCCGCCGCGCCGCGGCCCGCGGGAGAACCCGTCGGGCGGCGCGTTGGTCTTGGGGCTCGCCCCGTCGGCGAAGCCGTAGCGGCGCAGCAGCTTCTCGCCGACGAGCAGCAGCGCGACGCCGTGCTCGCGCTGGACGGCGCTGCGGGAGCCGACCTGCTTCTGCGAGGCGTCGAGGATCCAGCGCGTGTCGGGCACGAGCCGGTAGTTCGGCAGCGTCACCGCGCCGCAGCGGCGGCCGGTCGCGACGGCCGGCGTGCGCAGGACCGCGGTGAGGTCGTCGTGCGTGGTGCGGATGAAGCGCAGCTCGGTGGCGAGCTTGTCGAACGCGTCGGCGCGCACGACGACGAACGCGAGCCCCGCGACGACCGCGACGGCCAGCAGCGCGCGCGAGCGCGTGACGAGGTAGCCGGCGGGCAGGCAGAGCGCGACCGCCGGGACCGTGAGGTAGCGCGGCAGCACCGACAGGCCCGCGATCGACGTCGCGAAGAACGTGAGCGAGCCGGCGAGGAAGAGGGCGAGCGCGGCGTGGACGGCGCGGGTCGGGTGGGTCCGTCGCTTGCGCCACGCCCAGACGATCCCGGCCACCGCCGCGAGCGCGACCGGCAGCCGCGCGGTGTCCGCGAGGAACGAGACGAAGTCGCCGGGGACCTCGGAGAACGAGCGGCTGCGGTTGAGCTCGTCGGCGAGGTCGGACGTCGCGTGCAGCGAGAAGAGCGGG
>JAOPZG010000285.1 GCA_025964215.1 Conexibacter sp. | reverse complement strand
CTCGACGCGGCCGCGACCGCGCTCGGCCTCTCGCGCGCCGACCTCCTGACCAAGCTCGAGGCCGGCGCGTCGATCGCCGACGTCGCCAAGGACCAGTCCAAGAGCCTCGACGACGTCAAGGCGGCGATCACCGCCGGCGTCACCAAGGAGCTCGACCAGGCCGTCACCGACAAGAAGCTCACCGACGCCCAGCGCACCAAGGTGCTCGAGGAGCTCGCCGACCACCTCGACGACCTCGTGAACCGCACTCCGGTGGCGGGCGTCCCGCGCCACACGCGGTAGCCTCGCAAGCCGCAGCGCCACTTCGCAGGAGTCTCCGGGGAAGCTCCCAGGAAGCTCACAGCCGGTGCGCCGACACTGAGCAGCGTGATGACCACCGCCACGCCCGAGAGCCACCGCGTCCTCGTCGTCGACGACGAGCCCAACATCGCCGACGTCATCTCGATGGCGCTCCGCTTCCAGGGCTTCACCGTCGAGTCCGCCGGGGACGGCCGCACCGCCCTCGAGGCGGTCACCTCCTTCAAGCCCGATCTCCTCGTCCTGGACGTGATGCTCCCCGACATGGAGGGCTTCGAGATCGCCCGCCGCCTGAGCGCCGAGCGCGTCCAGGTGCCGATCATCTTCCTGACCGCCCGCGACGCGACCGAGGACAAGGTCCGCGGCCTCACGATGGGCGGCGACGACTACGTCACCAAGCCGTTCAGCCTCGAGGAGCTGATCGCGCGGATCCGGACGATCCTGCGCCGCTCCGGCCTCAGCCAGCCGGAGACGAGCCGGCTCGTCTTCGAGGACCTCGAGCTCGACGAGGACACCCGCGAGGTCACGCGCAACGGCGAGCTCATCGAGCTGACCGCGACCGAGTACCGGCTGCTGCGCTACCTGATGCTCAACCCGCGCCGCGTGCTCACGCGCGCCCAGATCCTCGACCAGGTGTGGGACTACGACTTCGGCGGCGACGCCCGCGTGCTCGAGACCTACATCTCGTACCTGCGCAAGAAGATCGACAAGCACGGCTCGCCGCTCATCCACACGGCGCGCGGCGTCGGCTACGCGCTGCGTGCCCCGAGGGCGTAGCGCGTGTCGCTGCGGACCCGGCTCGTCGCAGGGCTCCTCGCGCTCGCCGCGGTGGGCCTCGTCCTGCTCGCCGGGGTCACGTACTTCGAGCAGCGCCACTTCCTCTACGACCGCGTCGACCAGCAGGCCAAGGCGGCGACGTCGCGGATGGCGCCGGCCGCCGCCGCGCCGGTGCCGCGCGGGTCGGGGACCGGGTTCGGCTACGGCAACGGCGGTGGGTTCCCGCCCGGTCGCGGCGGCGGTCTCGGCGACGGTGACGACCACTCACCGGCCGGACCGGCCGGCGGCACCTGGACCTTCCGGCAGACCGCGAGCGGGACGACCTCCGGCGAGGTCTGCCTGAGCACGTGCTACTCGACCACCGTCCCGAAGATCCCGAAGCTCGCGGCCGGGACGGTCACGACGATCAAGGCCTCCAACACGGGCACGCGCTACCGCGTGGCGACGAGCGCGCGCGCCGCCGACGGCGACGTGCGCGGCGCGGCCGTCCCGTTGACCGAGGCCGACGCGACCCTGCACCGCCTGCTGCGGATCGAGGGCCTGGTCATCGCCGGGATCCTGCTCGCGCTCGGCGCGCTGGCGTGGTGGCTGGTGCGGATCGGCCTGCGGCCGCTGGAGCGCATCGGCGTCACGGCCGGCTCGATCGCGGCCGGCGACCTGTCGCGGCGCGTCGACCCTGCCGAGCCGCGGACCGAGGTCGGCCGGCTCGGCCTCGCGCTGAACCGCATGCTCGAGCGGCTGGAGGAGGCGTTCGCCAAGCAGCGCGCCTCCGAGGACCGCCTGCGCACCTTCCTGGCCGACGCCTCGCACGAGCTGCGCACGCCGCTGGCCTCGATCCGCGGCTACGCCGAGCTGTTCCGGATCGGCGCCGCGCGCGACCCCGCCGACACCGAGAAGGCGATGAGCCGGATCGAGTCCGAGGCCGCGCGGATGGGCGTGCTCGTCGAGGACCTGCTGACGCTCGCGCGCCTCGACGAGGTCCGCGACCAGATCCGCGAGGACGTCGACCTGGCGCGGCTCGCCGGCGACGCCGTGGACGACGCGCGCGCGACCGCGCCCGACCGCGACATCGACCTGCGCGCCAGCGGCCGCGTCGCCGTGCCCGGCGATCCGCATCAGCTGCGGCAGGTCTTCGCGAACCTGCTGCGCAACGCGCTCGTCCACACGCCGGCGGGGACGCCGATCGAGGTCGACGTCCGCCACGACGGCGCGACGAGCGTGCTGGACGTGCGCGACCACGGCCCGGGCCTGCCGACCGACGAGAACGACGAGCTCTTCGAGCGCTTCTGGCGCGCCGAGTCCGGCCGCGAGCGCGGCAAGGCGGGCTCCGGCCTCGGCCTCGCCATCGTCGCCGGCATCGTCGCCGCCCACCACGGCGAGGTCCACGCCGAGAACGCCCCGGGCGGCGGCGCCCGCTTCACGGTGCGGTTGCCCGCGGGGCCACCGACGGTCCTCGGCCCGGCGCCGGCCGACGCGGCGACGCC
>JAOPZG010000221.1 GCA_025964215.1 Conexibacter sp. | reverse complement strand
CGCGCACCGCCTGCGTGAGCGTCGCGGGGTCGGCGAGGACGGTCTCGTGGGCGCCGTCGGCGCGCGCGAGCGCGAGCTTCTCCGGCGTCGAGGCGGTCGCGACGACGCGCGCGCCGGCGTGGACGGCGAGCATCACGGTCATCGCGCCGAGGCCGCCGGCGGCCGCGTGGACGAGCACGGTCTCGCCTTCGCGGATCCGGCCGTAGCGGTGCAGCGCGAACCACGCCGTCGTGCCCTGGGTGAAGAGCGCGACCGCGTCGCGCGGCGCGACGCCGTCGAGGACCGGGAAGACGTTGCGCGCCGGGACGACGACGTGGTCGGCGTAGCCGCCGCCGTCCTCGCAGAAGGCGACGACCGGCGCGCTGCCGGGCACCGTGTGGCCGGCGACCGCGAAGCCCGGCGTGAACGTGAGCGGCTGGTCGCGGCGGTACTCGCCGCGGCGGACCATGGTGTCGGCGAAGTTGACGCCGATCGCCTCGACGGCGACCAGGAGCTCGTCTTCGGCGGGCGCGGCGAGCGGTCCGGTCGTCCAGCGCAGCACCTCGGGCGGGCCGAAGCGATCGAGGACGACGAGCCGGCGGGTGCGCACGCCTCGCAGGCTCGCGGGCCGCGGCGCCTGGGGAAACTGGCGCTTGCGCCAGCGCCCGGTTGGCGCGCAGCCATTAGCGTCGCCGGCATGGATGTGACGAGCCTGCACGGGAGGCGCGCGGTCGCGCGCTGGGAGCGGGTCAGCGTGGGAGACCTCTTCGAGCGGGTCACCTGGAGCTACCCCGACAAGGAGGCCATCGTCGCGTGGGACGGCGCCTTCGCCGATCCCGCGCTGCAGCGGGTCACCTATCGCGAGGCCGACGCGCTGGCCAACCGCATCGCCAACGCGCTGCTGGCCCGCGGGCTGGAGCGCGGCGACCGCGTCGCGATGTTCTGCGACAACTCGGTCGAGGCCTACTTGTTCAAGTTCGGCGTCGCCAAGGCGGGGCTGACCGTCGTGCCGATCAACCCCATGTTGGCCCCGGACGTGATCGGCTACCTGCTCGAGCGCGCGGCTCCGCGGTTCAGCATCGTGGACGCGGTCCTGTGGCCGAAGGCGCGCGAGGGCTTCGCGTTGCGGGGTCTGACCCCCGACGTGACGATCGAGATCGGCGGCGGGCCCGTCGAGGGCTCGATCGGCTTCGGCGCGTTCGTGGAGGGTGCGTCGTCTGACGAGCCGGACGTCGAGATCCACGCCGACGACGTCTGGGAGATCATCTTCACCTCGGGCACGACCGCGATGCCCAAGGGCGCGATGGTGTCGCACAACTACAGCTACCTCGCGGGCTACTCGTTCGCGCTGACGCTCACGCGCGGGCTGAAGATCGAGTGCGACCTGCGGCTCTGCGCGTTCCTGCCGCTGATCTTCCACATCGCCGACCAGATCTTCAGCTTCCCGGCGTTCCTCTCGGGCGGCACGCTGATCATGGGCCGCGGGCCGGACCCGGAGAAGATCGCGGCGGCGATCACCAAGGAGGGCGCGACCGCGCTGTGGGCCGGCTCGCCCGCGATGCTGACCGACCTGGTGGCCGCGCTGGACCGCGAGCCGTTGTCGTACGACGTGCGGTCGCTGACCGTCGCGATCTACGGCTGGACGGCGGCGCCGCCCGGGCTGATCGCCGCGCTGAAGCGCCACTGCGGCGAGGACTTCCTGGCCTGCGAGATCCTCGGGCAGACCGAGGCGATCTCCTGCCATCGCTTCTGGCCCGACAAGTGGCGCGAGACCTTCCTGCGCACCGCGCCCGAGCACAACTACGTGGGCGTGCCGAACCCGATGGTCGCCGGCGACGTCGTCGACGAGGACGGCGTCTCGCTGCGCGACCGGCCGGGCGTGCCGGGCGAGGTCATCTACCGCTCACCGGTCGTCACCGCCGGCTACTACCAGGACGAGGAGGCCACGCGCGAGGCGTTCCGCGGCGGCTGGTTCCACTCCGGCGACGTCTGCGAGTACGACGCCGACGGCCTGCGGATCATGGTCGACCGCAGCAAGGACATCGTGAAGTCCGGCGGCGAGAACGTCTCGTCGCTGCGCGTGGAGGCCGTGCTGCGCCAGCATCCCGAGGTGAGCGTGGCCGCGGTCGTCGGGCTGCCGCACGACCACTGGGGCGAGGCGGTCACCGCGTTCGTCATCCCGGCCGAGGGCTCGCTGCCCGAGGCCGACGTGCTGATGGCCTTCTGCCGCGAGCGCCTGGCCGGCTTCGAGAGCCCCAAGGGCATCGTGTTGGTCGACGAGCTGCCGACCACCGTCGGGGGCAAGGTGCTGAAGTACAAGCTGCGCGCGGCGCACGCCGCCCTCTACGAAGGAGCCAAGAGCTAGATGAGCGGCGATCCACCCGCACTGTCCAACGTCGCCTACGACGACCTCGTCGTGGACGAGCGCCTGGGGCCGTTCACCGAGACGGTCTCGGCCGACTTGGCGGGCCGGTTGGCGGGTGCGATTGGCACGCCGTCGGTCGTGTCCCTGGCACCTCCGGCCGTCTTCCCGGTGCTCTTCCTGCATGCGCTGCGGCGCGCCATGGGCGGGATCCCGGCGGGCAGCGTGCTGGCCAAGCAGGAGCTCGAGTTCCACGGCACGTTGGAAGTAGACAATGACGTTGAGATCACCGTCTGGGTCGGGAACAAGGAGGTCAAGCGCGGGCGGCCGTTCGTGACGATCGAGTTCGACATCCGCGATGGCGCCGGCGAGCAGCTCGTCACCGGCCGCAAGATCATCGTCTGGCGCACGGGCCCCGTCGCGGAAGCGAGCGCCGCCTGATGGCCGCCACCGAGCCGTTCCCCCGCGTCGTCGACGACGTCACCCAAGCCGGCATCGACGCCTACGCCGAGCTCTCCGGCGACTTCAACCCGCTCCACGTCGACCCCGAGGCCGCCGCCGCTTCCGAGTTCGGCGGCATCATCGCCCACGGCCCGATCGCGCTCCAGTCGTTCCTTCGCGCCGCCACCGAGTGGCTCGGCGTCGAGGCCCTGCCGGCGGGGACGTCGGTGGCGGTCGTGTATCGCGCACCGACCCGTCCCGGCGACGCCATCGCCGCCGAGCCCCGCTCGGTCACCGAGCGGGAGGACGGTAGGCACGACGTCGAGGCCGAGTGCGTCAAGCAGGACGGGACGACGGTCGTCTCGGTGCGCGCGGTCCTCTAGGCGGGCGGCGGCGCGTCGACCTCGATGGCCAGGGCGTTGGTCATCGTGCCGAACATGGCGTAGAAGCCGACCAAGACCACCAACTCGAGCAACGCGTCGTCGGGGAGCGCGAGTGCCGACCACGTCGCGTCGCTCACGGTGTGCTCGGCGACCAGCTCCTCCGCGAAGGCCAGGAGCGCGGCGTCAACCGGCGACCACACGAACGCGCTCGCCGGGTCCAGCGCCGCGGCCACCTCCTCCGCCGACAGTGCCTCTCCCGCGATCGCGCGGTGCTGCCCCACCACGTAGGCGCTGTCGATGCAGGTCCCGACGCGCAGGATCACGAGCTCGCGCTCGCGCAGCCCGAGCACCGAGTGGCGCGGGAAGTAGCCGCCGAGCGCGCTCACACGGCGCAGGAGCTCCGGCCGGTGCGCGAGCGTCGCGAAGACGTTGAGGGGACGGCCGCCGGGCTGCGGGCGGGTCTTCGCGAGCTGCTCGAGCTGCGCCGCGTCGAAGGTCGACGGCGGCGCGATCCGGGGCGGAGGCATGGCCTACGCCAGCGTGCCGTGGACGTCGACCCGCTCGCGCAGGACCGCCAGCTCCGCGGCGGTCGGCGGCTCGGTCGTCGGCACGTCGTCGGGGATCGCGATCTCCCAGCCGGTCGCGGCGCGCACGTCGTCGGCGCGCACGCCGGCGTGCAGGCTGCGCACCTCCAGGTCGCCGCCGTCCCCGACCGCGAACACGCCGAGCGGCGAGAGCACCAACCTGATCCCCCCGCCCGGCAGCTTCAGCCGCGCGCGCTCCTCCACATCTCCGAGCGCCGAGATCAGCGCGACCTTCTCCACGAACGTCCGCGGGTCGTGGCTGGGCATCACGATGTAGTAGCCCCGGCACGTCGTGCTCATCGTCGCCAGCGCGAGCGAGCCCGGGCCGCGCATCTTCCAGCCGCCGTCGCCGTCCGGGATCCCGAAGAGGTTGAGGTTGCCGCGGCGGTCGAGCTGCAGGCCGCCGAAGAAGAAGACGTCCGGCCGGCTGACGTCGTCGAAGATCCGCCCCTGCCACATCAGCGACTCGCCGACCATCGAGCGCGGGTCGAAGAGGAACGGGTAGACGCCGGGCGGGTCGCCGCCGTCGCCCAGCCCATGGACGCCGAGGCCGACGATGACGCGCGCGTCCGGGTGCGTCGTGAGGCTCGCCAGCGTCGCGGCCGCGCGGGCCATCGGCATGTTGGCGCCGACCATGATCGTGCGGTCCTCGGGGCGGAAGTCGCGCGCGAGCAGGATCGCGAAGAGCTCGTTGATGGAGGCGTCGGGCATCAGATCAGGAGGGACGCGATGCGGCGGATGCCGACCGCCTCCAGGTAAGCGTCGTGGTCGGCGGGCCCGTCGACATGCGTTGTCATATATCCCGAGAGCTCCTCGCCGCCGGCGCGCCCCGCGGCGACGAACGCGCGCAGGTGCTCCTCGTCGGCGGTCAGCCACGCGTTGGAGTAGGGATGGGTCCCGAACGGCGCGCGCACGACCGCGGTCTCGCGCCAGAACAGCGTCGCCTCGGGGCGGCGGCGGATCTCGTCCGTGGAGACCACCCGATCGACTTGCAGCACGACCCGCGCGGCCGCCGCGCCGAGCAGCGCGTCCATGTGCGCCGTCCCGACCGGCTGCGCGTTCCCGTAGGCGTCGCTCACCTCGCTGTACAGCAACGCGACGTCCAGCTCGAGCGCCGGCACCGCCAGCAGCCGCTCGCCGCGCACCGGGTCGTCGAACTCCACGAGCGCCGGGTTCAGCTGCGGGTACGAGGTCCCGACGCCACCGCGCCACGGCAGGAACGGCAGTCCTTGCCCCGCCGCGCGCAGGCCGGCGACGACGTGCGCCTCGTCGAGGTCGACGACCTCGACGCTGCCCTCCTGGACCGCGCGGCGGAAGACCGGGCCGACGGCCGCGACCTTCTCGGCCCCGACGTAGGAGCCGATGACCCGCGCGACGCAGCCCGCCGCGACCAGGATGTCCACCTCGATCCCGGCCACCGGGACGACCAGCGTGAGCTCCCGCGGACCCCGCCGCGCCAGCGCGCGCACCAGCGCCATCGGGTGCCCGGCGGTGACCGCGCCGCCGATCCCGACCGTCGCGCCGTCGGGGATGCCGCCGACGGCGTCCGCCAGGGACGCGACGACCGAGGTGCGTCCCGGGCTCATCCCCCCATCTGACCGGCGGGAAGCCCCTAGGGCCACTGTCACTTCCGCCAATGCGCGCTTAAGACCCTCGCGATAGCGTCGAACGCGACGATGAGCACCACCACGCGCCCGGACCGGTCCACGCCGCCCAACCTCACGAGCTACGAGGAGGCGCGCGCCGCGTACCACCTCGCCCTCCCTGAGCGGTTCAACCCCGTCATCGACATCATCGACGCGTGGGCCGCCGAGTCGCCCGACGACCTCGCGCTCGTCTCGCTCGGCCCCGACGGCGCCACCGTCGCGGAGCACACCGTCGCCGAGGTCGCCCGCGAGTCCCGCCGCGCCGCCCGCGCGCTGCAGGCGCAGGGCATCGAGAAGGGCGACCCGATCTTCATCATGTTGCCCCGGGTCCCCGCCTGGTACTTCGCGATGCTCGGCGCGATCCGGATCGGCGCCGTCGTCATGCCGGGCACCAACCAGCTCACCGCGCGCGACATCTCCTACCGGATCAAGGCCGCCGACGCGGTCGCCGCGATCACCGACGCGACCGGTGCCGAGAAGCTCGACGCGTGGGAGGAGGCGATCCCCACGCTGCGCACGCGGATCGCCTGGAGCGCCGGCGAGCGCGACGGCTGGACGGACCTCGAGGGCGCGATGGACGCCGCCGGCGACGGCGAGGTCCCGGACTCCCCCACCGCCGCGACCGACCCCATGATCCTGTTCTTCACGAGCGGGACCGTCAGCTACCCCAAGATGGTGCTGCACCCGCAGTCCTACGGGCTCGGCCACGTCTCGACCGCGCGCTTCTGGCACGACCTGCGCCCCGGCGACCGCCACTGGACGGTCACCGACACCGGCTGGGCCAAGGCCGCCTGGGGCGGGCTCTTCGGCCAGTGGCACGAGCGCGCCACGATCGTCCAGGTCGCGCTCGGCAAGCCCGACGCCGCGACCATCCTGAACATCTTGAAGGACGCCGGGATCACCTCGTTCTGCGCGCCGCCGACGCTCTACCGGATGCTCGTCCAGGCCGACCTGCCGTCCTTCGACCTCACCGGGGTGCGCCACTGCACGAGCGCCGGCGAGCCGCTCAACCCGGAGGTCATCCGCGCCTGGCGCGAGGGCACCGGCGGCCTCACCGTGTACGACGGGTACGGCCAGTCGGAGACCTGCGTCCTGGTCGCCAACTACCGCGCGCTCGACGTCCGCCCCGGCTCGATGGGCAAGCCCGTCCCCGGCTGGAACGTCGACGTCCTCGCCGAGGACGGCACGCGCGCGCCCGACGACACGGTCGGCTCGATCGCCGTCGAGGTCACCGACCCGCGGCCGATCGGCCTCTTCGACGGCTACTACCGCGACGACGCGGCCAACGAGAAGTCGTTCGTGGGCGGCTGGTACCTGACCGGCGACAAGGCGTGGCGCGACGGCGACGGCTACCTCTGGTTCGAGGGCCGCGACGACGACGTCATCACGTCCTCCGCCTACCGGATCGGCCCCTTCGAGGTCGAGTCCGCGCTCGTCGAGCACCCCGCCGTCGTCGAGGCCGCGGTCGTCGGCAAGGACGACCCGCAGCGCACGCAGATCGTCACCGCCTTCGTGATCCTCGCCCCCGGCTACGAGGCCGGCGACGCGCTCGCCGCCGAGCTCCAGAAGCACTCGCGGGATCTCACCGCCCCCTACAAGTACCCGCGCGAGATCCACTTCGTGACCGAGCTGCCCAAGACCGTCAGCGGGAAGATCCGCCGCAGCGAGCTGCGCGAGCAGCTGAACGCCTAGCCGGGCGCGCGATCTGCGACGCTGCGGCCATGCCTGACCCCGTGTTCGACCACGTCGCCCTCAACGTCGCCGACGTCCCCGCCGCGCGCGCCTTCTACGAGCCGGCGCTCGCGCCGGTCGGCCTGACCGTGACGATGGACGCCGCGAGCGTGCCGGTCGTCGGCTTCGGCCGCGACGGCAAGTCCTCGTTCATGGTCCGCGCCGTCGGCGGCCCGACCTCCGACCCGACGCACGTCGCGTTCGTCGCGGCGGACCGCGGCGCCGTGGACGCCTTCCACGCCGCGGCGCTCGCCGCGGGCGGGACCGACAACGGCGGCCCGGGCGTGCGTGAGAACTACCACCCCAACTACTACGCGGCCTTCGTCCTCGACCCCGACGGCAACAACGTCGAGGCCGTCTGCCAGACGCCGGTCGAGTCCTAGCCCTACTTCCCCGTCCAGACGGGCTTGCGCTTCTCCTGGAAGGAGCGCGGGCCCTCCTGGGCGTCGTCGCTGAGGTAGACCGGCTCGTAGAGGTCGTCGGCGGCCTCGAGCGCGGCCGACCAGCCGTGCTCGGCCGACAGGTAGACCAAGGACTTGGCCGCGCGCACCGACAGCGGCGCGTTGGCGGCGATCCCGGAGGCCATCGCCTGCGCGGCCTCGCGCAGCTCGGCGAGCGGGACGACCCGGTTGACGAGCCCGAGCTCGTAGGCGCGCTGGGCGGTGATCGGGTCGCCCGTGACCATGATCTCCATCGCGATCCGCGGCGGGATCAGCCACGGCAGCGGCGCGGCCCACGGCGAGCCCCGGCCGACCTTCGCCTCGGTGATCGCGAACTTCGCGTGGTCTGCCGCGATGACGAGGTCGCACATCTGCGCGAGCAGGAAGCCGCCGGCGAACGCGACGCCGTTGACCGCGGCGATCACGGGCTTGTCGGTCTTCACGGAGCGCTGGAGGTAGGGCAGGAAGTCGGCGGGCGGCACGCCCATGCCGGCGCCGGCCATCTCCTTGAGGTCGCCGCCGGCGCAGAACGCCTTCTCGCCCGCGGCGGTCAGGACGAGCACCGCGGCGTCATCGTCCTCCGCGAAGCGCCGGAAGCCCGCCCACAGCCCGTCGCGAACCGCCTTGCTCAGCGCGTTGCGCGCCTCGGGGCGGTCGATGGTCAGCCACGCGACCCGGTCCACCAGCTCGTACTTCACGACGTCGTTCATGGTGGAGATCTCCTTAGATCCGCAGCACGCCGCCGGGCGCGCGCACGATGGGGGCGTTGAGGACCGCCGACAGCGACATGCCGAGCGTGTTGCGCGTGTCGATCGGGTCGATGAGCCCGTCGTCGCGCAGGTCCGAGGTCAGGTAGTAGGAGTGGTAGGTCGACTCGAAGTACGCCGTGACCTCGCGCTTGATCGTCGAGACCTCGTCGGGCGAGGGCTCCTCCCCGCGCCGCTTCAGGCCCGCGACCCGCACCTGCGTCAGCACGTCGGCCGCCTGCTCGGGGCCCATGATCGACGAGCGCGAATTGGGCCAGGCATAGACGAAGCGGGGGTCCCACGTGCGACCCGCCATCGCGTAGTTGCCCGCGCCCTGCGAGGCGTGGCACAGCACGGACAGCTTGGGCACCGTCACGTTGGCCTGGACCATCAGCATCTTGGCCCCGTCCTTGGTGATGCCGCGGCGCTCGTACTCGCGGCCGACCATGAAGCCCGTGACGTTGTGCAGGAACAACAGCGGGATCGAGTCCCGGTCGCAGAGCTGCATGAAGGTGGTGGCCTTGTTGGCCGCCTCGCTGTAGATCACGCCGTTGTTGCCGAGGATCCCGACCTTGAAGCCCCAGATGAAGGCCCAGCCGCAGACCATCGTGTCGCCGTAGTTGGGCTTGAACTCGTGGAAGAGCGAGCCGTCGACCACGCGGGCGATGACCTCGCGCATCTCGAACTGCTTCTTGATGTCGTCGGGGATGATCCCGTAGAGCTGGTCGGGGTCGTGGAACGGGTCCTCGGGCACGCGGCGGTCGCTGTCGGCCTTGTCGCGCCGGGCCCAGACGCCGACGACGTCGCGGGCGAGCGCGAGCGCCTCGGCCTCGGAGTCCACCGCGTAGTCGGCCACGCCGGAGACCGTCGTGTGCATGTCGGCGCCGCCGAGCTCCTCGGTCGTGTTCTCCTCGCCGGTGGCCGCCTTCACCAGCGGCGGCCCGGCCAGGAAGATCGCGCCGCGCTCGCGCACCATGATCGTCTGGTCGCAGAGCGTCGGCGTGTAGGCCGCGCCGGCGGTGCAGTAGCCGAAGACGACCGCGAGCTGCGGGATCCCCTGGGCGCTGAGGTGGCACTGCTGCTGGAAGATGTGGCCGGCGACCGAGTAGATCTCGTCCTGGAGGTGGAGGTTCGCGCCGCCGCTGTCGAGCATGTGGACGACCGGCAGGCGGTTCTCCAGCGCGACCTGGAGCGCCCGGACGATCTTGCGCGTGGTGATCGGGTACCAGGCGCCGCCCTTCAGCGAGCTGTCGTTGGCGATGACCATCACTTCCCGGCCGCTCACCACGCCGATGCCGGTGACCAGCAGCGCCTGCGGCGCCTCGCCGTCGTAGTGGCGGTTGGCGGCCAGCGGCATCAGCTCCAGGAACGGCGCGCCGCGATCGAGCAGCAGGTCGAGCCGCTCGCGGACCGTGAGCTTCTGCTGCTCGGCGAGCCGGTCCAGCGCCTTCTGCGGGCGATCGTGGCGGGCCTTGCGCAGCGTCTCGCGCAGCTCGGCCGAGAGCTCCTTGTTGTGCTGGTAGAACGCGCGGTAGCCGGGCGCGTTGGGGTCGACGTGGGTCTCGAGGCGGTGCACGGTCAGTCGGCCTCCACGGCCTCGGGCTCGGGGACGAGCGCGACGAGCGCCGCGCCGCGGTCGAAGGTGTCGTCGACGGCGAGGAAGACCTGCTCGACGGTCCCGTCGCGCAGGGCGGTGATCTCGCTCTGCATCTTCATGGACTCGATCACCAGCAGGACGTCGCCCTTGGCGACCTCGTCGCCGGCGGCGACCTCGACGCGCACGACGGTGCCGGGCATCGGCGCCGTCGCGACGTCCTCCGAGGGCCCGCCGCCGCGCGAGCGCTCGATCGGGTCGACGATGGACAGCGACCACGAGCGGCCGAAGGCGTGGACGAGGACCTCGTCGCCCTGCACGACGATCCACAGCGGCTCGGCGCGGTCCTCGAGCGTGAGCTCGTAGCCGTCGCCGGCCGGGCGCAGCGAGCCGTGGTAGTCGCGGCCGTCGATCGTGACGGTGGCGCGGCCGCCGCGGCGGGCGACGTCGACCGCATGCGCGTCGCCGTCGCCGAGGGTGATCTCGAAGGGCATGTCCTACGGCCTCCAGCTGCCCATGGACGCGAGCGGCTCCGGCGCCGCGAGGCGCTGGTCGTAGCGCGGGCTGGCGAGCGCCGCGGCGGCGACGAGGCAGCGCTCGACGTCCGCGTCGGCGGGGACCGGCGCGAGCGCCTCGGCGTGGACGGCGAGGAAGTTCGTGTGCGTCTCCCCCGCGGCGAAGTCCGGGTGCGCCAGCACGCGCTCCAGGTAGGCGGTGTTCGTCACCGTGCCGAGCAGGACCGTGCGCCGCAGCGCGTCGCGCAGCCGGGCGATCGCCTCCGCGCGCGTCGCCCCGTGGGCGGCGACCTTGGCGATCATGGGGTCGAACGAGGCGCTGACCTGCTGGCCCTCGACCACACCATGATCGACCCGGATCCCCTCGCCCGCCGGGAAGCGCACGAGCCCGAGGCGGCCGATCGCGGGCATGAAGTCGTTGTCGGCGTCCTCGGCGTAGACGCGCGCCTCGATCGCCCAGCCGTCCATGCGGACGTCGTCCTGGCCGAAGGAGAGCGGCTCGCCGGCGGCGATCCGGATCTGCTCGGCGACGATGTCGATCCCGGTCACGAGCTCGGTCACCGGGTGCTCGACCTGCAACCGCGTGTTCATCTCCAGGAAGTAGAAGGAGCCGTCCTCGTCGAGGATCATCTCGACCGTCCCGGCCGAGACGTAGCCGACGGCTTGCGCCAGCGCGACGGCGGTCGCGCCCATGGCCGCGCGCGTCTCCGCGTCGATCGCCGGTGAGGGGCTCTCCTCGATGACCTTCTGGTAGCGGCGCTGGATCGAGCACTCGCGCTCGCCGAGGTGCAGGACGGTGCCGTGTCCATCCGCCAGCACCTGCACCTCGACGTGGCGCGGCCGGCCGATGAAGCGCTCGACGAAGACGCGGCCGTCGCCGAAGCTCGCGGCCGCCTCGGAGGACGCGCGCTCGAACGCCTCGCGGCACTCCGCGGCGTCGTTCGCGATCCGCATGCCCTTGCCGCCGCCACCCGCGCTGGCCTTCATCAACACGGGGAAGCCGATCTCGGCCGCGATCGCGACCGCCTCCTCGACGTCGGACACCGCGTCGGGCGAGCCGGGCAGCGTCGGGACGCCGGCCGCGGCGGCCAGGCGCTTGGACTCGATCTTGTCGCCCATCGAGCGCATCGCCGAGGGCGGCGGGCCGATGAACGTGATGCCCGCCTCCGCGAGCGCCTCGGCGAACGACGCGTTCTCCGAGAGGAACCCGAAGCCGGGATGGACCGCGGACGCGCCGGTCGCCCCGCACGCGGCGACGATCCCCGGGACGTCGAGGTACGCGCCGACCGGCGTGTCGCCGAAGAGCTCGACGGCCTCGTCGGCCTCGCGCACCGCGCGGCCGTCGGCGTCCTCGCGGTGGTAGACCGCGACCGACGCGATCCCCAGCGCGCGCAGGGTCCGCATGACGCGCACCGCGATCTCGCCGCGGTTGGCGACCAGGACCTTCTCGGGCAGCTCGCTCACGCGGCCGCCCGGTTGCGGATCAGCAGCCCGCTCGCGTCCCACGCCGCCGGCACCGCGATCGGCACCTCCAGCAGCATCGCGCCGAACGACTTGCCCTGCGGGTCGTAGCGGAGCGTCGAGGTCCCGCCGCGGCCGCCCAGCGCGCCCTCCAGGATGAAGTTGATGGCGTTGAGCCCCGGCAGCGACCAGCGCCGCACGCCGCCCGTGAGGTACTGCGCGAAGAACGCGCCGACCCGCTCGGTCGTGAGCTGCTGCGCGATGACCTCCGCGAACTCCGGCCGCCGCGCGATCACGCCGATGTTGGCGTTGTTGCCCTTGTCGCCCGAGCGGGCGTAGGCCAGGCGGCGCAGCGGGACGGTGAAGCCCCCGGCCTGCGCGGCCGCCACGGCCGCGCCCGCGTCCTCGGCCAGCTCCGGCGTGCCGACGTCGAGGTTCGCCTCGCCCGGGGCGATCGTCACCGCGAGCGGGTCGTCGTCGAGCAGGACCTGCACGTCGACCGAGGACTTCTCGACGAGCAGGTGGTACACCTCGATCGACGGCGCGACGCGCGGACGGCCGGCGAAGAACCCCGTCATGCCCTGCGCGACGAGGGCCATCGGCGCGAACTCCAGCGCGAAGGTCTCCAGGGCCTTGCGCTCCGGGTGGCGGACGCCGATCTTCACGACCGCCTCGGTCGCCGTGTCGTGGCGGCGCTCGGGCCCGAAGGTGTCCCCCGCGCCGATCACCTCCACGGAGGTCTCGGTCAGCGGCGCGTGGCCGGCGGCGGCGATCAGCCGCTCGGTCCGGGCGATCAGCGCCTGGCCGGCGCGGCGCGCCTTGGCCGCCGCGTCGAGGCCGCTGAACATCGCGGTCGTCATGCAGCGGTAGCCGTTGGTGTGGGTCGCGGTGACCTTGTAGGTCGTGGGCGGCACCGAGCCGCGCGCGCCGGAGACGCGGACGCGGTTCTCGCCGACCGACTCGAGCTGCACGTCGCGCCAGTCGCAGAGGACGTCGGGCATGACGTAGGCGCCCGGGTCGCCGATCTCATACAGGATCTGCTCGGCGATCGTCGCCGGTGAGACGAGCCCACCGGTGTTCTCCGGCTTGCTGATGATCGCGGTGCCGTCGGCGTGGACCTCGGCGATCGGGAAGCCCATGTCCTCCCAGCCCGGGACCGTGTCCCAGTCGGTGAAGTTGCCGCCCGTGCACTGGGGGCCGCACTCGACGACGTGGCCCGCGAGCGTGCCGGCCGAGAGCAGGTCGTAGTCGGTGTCCTTCCAGCCGAACTCGTGCAGCAGCGGGCCGAGCGCGACGGCCGAGTCGACCGCGCGGCCGGTGACGACGATGTCGGCGCCGGCGTCGAGCGCCGCGGCGATCGGCCGCGCGCCGAGGTAGGCGTTGACGGTCATCGGCGGCGCGGGCAGCGCCTCGCCGGTGAACATGTCCCGGGCCGAGCCGAAGAGCGCGTCGGTCTGCGCGCTGAGGTCGTCGCCGAGCACGGCGGCGACCTTGAGCTCGACGCCGGCCTCGGCGGCCGCCTCGCGGAAGGCACGCGCCGCGGCCTCGGGGTTGAGCGCGCCGGCGTTGGTCACGACCTTGATGCCGCGGGCGTGGATCTCCTTCAGCCGCGGTGCGAGCACGCGGATCGCGTCCGGCACGAAGCCGGCCGCGGGGTCCTTGGCCCGCGCGCGGGCGAGCAGGGCCATCGTGATCTCCGAGAGGTAGTCGGAGATCAGGTAGTCGACCTCCGCCCCGTCGAGGATCTGATCGACCGCGGTGCTCGTGTCGCCCCAGAACGCCGCCCAACAACCCAGCCGTACAGGATCAGCCATGGACAGGACACTAAATGAACGTTTAATTGAATGTCAAGGGCGAGCCTGCGAAGATGGCCGCCGATGGCCCGCGGCGATGCCGACCTCACGCGCGAGAAGCTGCTCGCCGCCGCGCACGACCTCTACGTCGAGCGTGCCGGCCATACGGCCTCGGTGAGCGAGATCTGCGAGCGCGCCGCGGTCAACGTGGCGATGGTCAAGTACTGCTTCGGGTCCAAGGACGGGTTGCTGGACGCGCTGCTCGAGCGCGTGCTGCAAGGACTGGCCGGCGAGATCGAGCGCCTCTCGCGCCTCGACCTCGACCCCGACGAGAAGCTCCGCCGCCACGTCGCGGAGATCGTCCGCAACTACGTCCGCTACCCCTACGTGAACCGGCTGATGAACGAGCGCCTGCTGCGCGCCGAGCCGACCGCGGTCGACAACATCAGCGCGAGCTTCGCGGTCCCGGCGCGCGACTTCTACATCACGTTGCTCGCCGACGGCCGGGCCCGCAGCGGCTGGCGCGAGATCGACCCCACCATGTTCTTCTTCAGCGTCGTCGGCGTCTGCGAGTTCCTCTTCTCCGCCGGCCCGCTGCTCGAGCGCTCGTTCGGGCAGACCATGGACGATGACCTGGTCGAGCGCTACATCGACCACGTGACCGCGCTCGTTGACGCCGGGGTCAGAGACCCCGACTGAGCGCGGTCGCGGCCGTGTGCGCTCCGGCGTCAGCCGCTGACCAGCGGGTGCGGCGCGATGCCGCTGCGCGGCGCGCGGAACTGGAACTCCGCGCTGCCGTGGCCGACGCGCCCGTCCTCGAGCTCGCAGCGCCAGACCGTGCGGTCGTTCCACATCGTCGCGCGCTCGCCCTGCTCGTCGGTGATCCCGAAGAGCAGCGGGACGGCGTTGAGGATCTCGGCGCGCCCGCGGAGCGTGTGCCTCGCGGTCCCGAGCGCGAACTCCCACACGGCGGGCCGGTCGGCGCGCGGGCGCTCGGCGAACGTCACCGCCTCGGAGAACGAGGTGAGCGGGAAGACCTCGCCGCCGTCGTAGACCGCGCCGTCCTGGAGCCAGCGGACGCCGTCGAACGTCGCGCGCCAGAGCGTGACCTGCGGGCCGTCGTCCTCGAAGAGCATGTCGGCCCAGCGCCAGCCCTTCGGCCGCGCCCAGTCGCGCACGCCCCAGGAGTGGTCCTTGGCGCCGCGGGCGTCGATCGCGAACGTGCGGCCGTCGACGGTCATCGTGCCCGTGACGCGGCCGACCTCGTCGAGGTGGCCGTCGAAGAGCCCGTCCCACTCCGGGTTCTCGGCGTACAGGTACGCGGGCTGGTCGGGGGTGAAGACCAAGTCATAGGACACGTCGACCGACAGGCACGGCGAGCTCTCCACCGGCTTCATCGCGTCGCCGTCGACGGCCACGCCGGCGCCGCCGTCGTTGAGCTTGCCGTCGAACGTCACGCGCCACGGGCCGTGCGCGGACTGCGGGGCGTACAACAACCCCGCGACCTCGCGGTGGTCGTCGTGGACCTCGTAGCGCCCGAACTCGCTGGCGCCGAGCGTCGTGTGGCCCGGCCCCCAGACGACCTGCATCGAGCCGAACGAGCCCTTCGCCGGGCGGTAGCCGACGCTCGAGTAGCCGCCGATCCCCTGGCGCGGGTCGTAGAAGTTGAAGTAGAAGCTCTCGCGCCAGCGCTCGCGCCCGGGGTCCGGGACGTGGAAGGCGTCGTGGACCGGATCGACCGCCGGGGCGCTCATGCCAGCGTCCCCGCGACGAGCGCGTCGACCGAGGGCAGGTCGCTCACGCCGGCGACCGCGGCCTCGAGCCCGTCGAGGACGGCGCGCCCCGCGCGGATCTCGGGCTCCAGCCGCACGACGTTGCGCCGCACGCCCTGCCAGTCCCAGCCGTAGGTCTCCTCGTCGGGGATCAGCTCGCCCGAGATCGTGCCCGCGGAGCGCAGGTCGACCTCGACGCGGCCGGCCAGGGAAGGCAGCTCGTCGTCGCCGACGACCTCGGTCACGCCGACGAGCCGGGTGAGGCCGGGGTCGTCGAAGCGCCGCAGGCCCGACAGCGTCGCGGTGCGGTCGGTGAGGGCCATCGCCACGCAGAACTGCGCGCTCATCAGCGTCGCGGCGACGTCGCCGAACGGCCCCTCGTTGACGGTGCCCGGGTAGCTGCGGTCGTCCGGGTTGAGGTGGCAGCGCACGCCGGTGATCGCGTCGGGATCGACATCATGGCGTTGTGCGAGGTCGATCGCGACCTGCACCGCGCTCTGCGTGATCGCGCAGACCGGATAGGGCTTGTAGGTGACGTCGAGGACGCGCCAGCGCTCGCCCAGCGCCCACGGCCCACCGGGGTCGGCGTCCTC
>JAOPZG010000211.1 GCA_025964215.1 Conexibacter sp. | reverse complement strand
CGGCGCTGGAGGCCGGCGACCGTGCCGCGACGGTCGCGACCGGGCACGGGTCCTCCTTCGGCGTCTGGGCGCCGGTCGGCGGCTCGGTGCTGACGGTCAACCCGCGACTGGCCGGCGACCCGGGCCTGCTGGCGCGCGATCCCGAGGGCGCGGGCTGGTTGCTGCGACTCGCGCCCCGCGACTGGGAGCGCGATGCCGACGCCGTGACCTGGGGCGCCGCGGCCGACCGCCACTACGCGGCGGTGCTCGCCCGCGACGCCGCGCGCGGCGACGCGTTCGCCGACGTCCGGCTGGAGCGCCTGCACGCGCTGCCGCCGGTGCAGAGCGCGGCCGACGTCCTGGAGCATCTCCGCGCCCAGCGCGAGGCGCCGCGCTTCGCCGACGCGCAGGCCGTCCACGAGGAGCTCGGCGGGCGGGTGCGCGACGCCCTGGCGGCCGACCCGGCGCTGCGGGCCCACCTGGGCCGCCTGGGCATCGTCGTGCGCTTCGCGCTCAGCGACCCGGCCGCCGGCCTGGTGCTCGATCTCCGCGGCGGCGACGCGCGCGTGTCGTCCGGCGCGGCGCCCGACGGCGGCCCCGACCTGGAGCTCTCGTGCTCGGGCGAGGACGCCTACCGCTGGTTCATCGGCCGGCTCGATCCGTCCAGCGCGCTGCGCTGCGGCGACTTGTCGTCGTCCGAGGGACCCGGGCCCACGCTGCGGGCGCTCGCGGTGCTCAAGCACCTGCGGATCCCGGCATGGAACCCCGTGCCGACCTGGTCGCGCTGAGGCGCCCGCCCCGCCGCGGCTCAGGCGGCGCGCGTCGCGGCGTGCGCGCCCGTGCCAGGCGCGTGGCCTGCGTCGTCGCCGGCCGCCGACCATTGCGGCAGCACCTGCTCCAGCGCGGCGAACGCGGCGGTGTCGAAGGCCGTGCCGGCGTCGCGCCGCATGATGTCCAGAACGGCGGATGGCGGAAGCGCCTCGCGGTACGGGCGCTCCGCGCTGAGGGCCTCGGCGACGTCGGCGACCGCGAGGATCCGCGACGGGCGGTCGAGCTGCGCGGCGTCCAGGCCGCGGTGGTAGCCGCTGCCGTCCAGCCGCTCGTGATGGGCGGCGGCGACCTCGGCCAGGGCGGCGAAGGCGGGGATGCGCTGCAGGATCTCCAGCGTCCACTCGGGATGGCGGCGCATCGCCGCCCATTCGGCCGCGTCGAGCTTGGCGGGCTTGTCCAGGATGCGGTTGGACACGCCGAGCTTGCCGATGTCGTGCAGGAGGCCGGCCCGGCGCATCGTGCGCTGCGCGTCGGCGTCCTGGCCGAGCGCGGCCGACAGCGCCACGGCGATCTCTGCGACGCCCTCGGAGTGGCGGGCGGTGAAGGGCGTCTTGGCGTCCACGATCCCGGCGAACGCCTGGGCGATGCGGTCCAGGCCGTCGTCGTCGGCCAGCAGCAGCCGGTCGGACGGCTCGAGCGCGGCGACGCGCGGCTGCCCGAGGGTCGCCCAGAACGCGCCGTCGTGCTCGACGGCGCACAGCGCGTCGACGAGCGCGGGGTCGAACCACGTGCCGCCGCGCTCGCGCGCGACCCGGCATGCGGCCTCGGCGCCGCCGCCGTCCTGCCAGAAGACCTCGGCGGTCTGGGCCAGGCACAGGATGCGGCCCAGCAGCGAGATCGCCTCCCCTTCCAGGCTGTGGGGGTAGCCACGGCCGTCCCAGTGCTCGTCGAGGTGGCGGATGGCCGCTTCGGCCTCGAGGCTGAGCCCGACGCTGCGGGCGACGGCGGCGCCGCGCTCGCAGCGCAGCTCGGTCAGGCCGCGCGCGCCCTCCGAGCCGTGCGCGACGAGCGCTTTGAGGTGGCGGGCCTTGGCGAGCGGTGAGCGGCCCGGCGCGGTGGAGCGCACGAGATGGCGGAGCGACTGGCCGGCGTCGAGGTGGTCGGTGACCTTGCGGTCGCGCTTGACGCCGGCGTCGTCGGCGCCGTAGAGCGCGGCGACCTTGGCGGCGTTCGACGAGCAGCCGGCGTCCTTGAGCAGGGCGGCGTGGAAGAGCGAGGAGCGCGTCTGCGGGTCGAGGCCGAGCTGCTCGGCGATCCGCATGCTGATCAGGCACGTGCGCTCGGCGTGGCCGCGCGGCTGGCCCTCGGTGATGTCGAGGGCGTGCGAGAGCGCGGCGAGCACTTCCGAGAGGCGGACGTCCATGTCCCCTGGTGTCGGATGCGCGCGGGTGGCCGCTCAAGCTCCCGGACGCATGGTCGAGCGGGCGACGCGCCCGCACGTGGCGCAGTCCGGGTCCCGTGGGACGTCCTCGTGCGTGACCGCGAGCGTCGTGAGGTCGATGATCGTGGAGCGCCCGGCGCAGGCGACCGGCGCGAGGCCGGTGATGTGCGCGATCGCCTCGTTGGCGACGAGCGAGCCGACGATCCCGCACGCGGGCGCGTAAGTCGCGGCGGGGGAGCTGTCGGCGATCGCGGCCTTGGCGGCGTCGAAGAGCGGGAAGCGGCGGCGGTACGCGGCCTCCTGGCAGTCGAGGCAGCCGGTGGTGCCGGGCAGGTACGTGGGTCCGACGCGGACGAGCGGCGGGTGCTGGCTCATGCCGACGTACGGGATCCCCGCCGCCCAGCACGCCTCGTTGACCCACCCCGAGATGCGGGCCGCGGGCCAGTCGACGGCGGCGATGACGAAGTCCGCGCCCGCGATCGCGCGCGCGACGGCGGCGGTGGAGTCCAGGCGGCGGGGGATGCCGACGAAGCGGCTGCGGGCGTTGAGCTGGGCGAGGCGCTGCGCGGCGGCCTCGACCTTGGGCCGCCCGAGGTCGTCCTGGCCGTAGAGCGCCTGGCGCGCGAGGTTGCTGAGCTCGACGACGTCGTGGTCGACGCCGACGATCGTCCCGACGCCGCACACGGTGAGCATCGTCGCGGCCATCCCGCCGAGGCCGCCGAGGCCGAGGACCGCGACGGTCGCCGCCTCGAGCCTCGCCTGCGCGGCCGCCCGCGGGATCCCGGGACCTGCGAGATCACCGAAGTACCGCAGCTGGCGGTCGTAGCGCTCGAGCCCCGCGGCGTCGAGATGCCGCTCGTCGTCGCCGGCGTCCTCGATCAGGCCCTCGGCACCCAGCATCGCGAGCGCCTCGTCGAGGTCCTCGGCGGTGAGGGCGGGGGCGACGGTCGCGCACAGCGCACCCAGGATCGACGCGGGCCCCCGCGTGCCGTCGAGCAGCCGGAGCAGCTCGACGAGCACGCGGGGATCGCCGTCGAGCGCGACGTCACCGCCGCGCCCGGCGCGCATCAGGATCAGGCGGTCGCCATCGGCGACCACCTCGATCGTGGACTTCAGCCGGGGTCGGTCCCGGTCCCGGCCGCAACGGGGAGCGGCCGGGGTCGGGACTCGGGACCGCCCTACATCCCCTTGGTCGTTCCGAGCGCCGGCAACGTCGGCTCCTCGATCTGCGTGATCTTCAGCATGGTGCGTCCTCCTCTCTGTTCTCGGGGTCATGGAAGGCGTGCGACGTAGACCCGCTTGGTGTGGATGGTCTCGTCGCAGAAGCTGTCGCGAGGGCCGTCGTCGCGCTGGCCCATGACGAGGCGCAGCTCGAGTCCGGCGGACGCGAGCGCCGCGACCATGCGCTCGTGGGGGTGGTGGTGCTGGACGTGGTGGGTGACCGCGCGCGTCCAGCTCCCAAAGCGGTCCGGGTCGGCCGTGAAGGCGTGGAGGTCGGCGCAGTAGCCACCCTCCTCGTCGCGGTCGAGCAGGCTCTGCCACACGAGGAAGACCTCGTCGTTGCCGCGGCAGAACGTCCGGCCGAAGAAGCCGCTGAACGTCAGCGGCGTGTTGGCGTCGAAGAGCAGCACCCCACCGGGGGCGAGACGCCCGGCCAAGGCCGCGATCGAGGCGTCGAGATCGGACGGCGGAACGCAGTTGATGATGTCGTTGATCGCCGTGATCAGGTTCACGGGCGGGCCGGAGGCGACGTCGGGAAGCGCCGCCGTCTGGAGGTCGACGTCCGGGCCGAGGCGCTCGCGCGCGAGCGCCATCATGCCCGTCGAGGGGTCGCAGCCCGCGGCGTCGAAGCCCGCGGCCAGGAGCGCTTCGAGGCTGCGGCCCGTGCCGCAGCCGACGTCCAACGCGCGCCCGTCGCGTGCCCCGTGGTCCACGGCGAGCGCGAGCAGCCCTGCGAGCCACCGCGGGTAGTCGGTGGCCTCGACGAAGAGCTCGTAGTGCGGAGCCATCACGTCGTACGGAGCCATGGGCGTTTCTTTCTCCGCGAGTTCGTCCGGCTGGATCAGGGTCATGCCATGTCAAGACCCCCAAAGCACTCAGAACCGTTTCATCCCGGTTCGAAGTTCCTTTCCCAGAGCGAGTTGGACTGGGAGCAGACGGCCGCGCACTGCCTCCGTGAAGCCCGTCGGATCGCCGCGCCCCATGACGCCGCGGACATCGCGCAGGAGGCGATGATCCGGGTGTGGCGAAGCCTCCGCGACGGCGCGGTCCCTGACCATCCCATCGCGTGGCTGCGCACGATCGTCCACCGCGAGGCGTGTCGTCACCACGGCCGCAACGCGGCGGCACTGAGCCTGGACGAGCACGGCGACATCGACGATCGGGCAGCCACTGGACGACTCGATCTGCTGCCGCTCCAGGTGGATGTGCGCCGAGCGGTTAGGAACCTGACCCCTCAGGACCGTAAGCTGTTGGCGTTGCGGTACGTCGATGACCTCACTCAGCCGGCCGTCGCCCTCGCCCTCGGGATCCCCGAGGGCACGGCGAAGGTGCGGCTGCACCGGGCACGCGGGCGATTGCAGCACTTCCTGAACGAGCACGAAGGCGGGGACTGCAGATGAGCAAGGTGACGACCGCTGAGGCGAAGCGGAACGGCGGCAACAAGCCCCACCAGTTGGACAGCAACATCGTCAAGGCGCTGTCACATCCGCTGCGCATGCGGATCCTGACGCGCCTGAACGAGGGTGTCGCGAGTCCGAACGAGATGTCGAAGGAGTTCGACGAGTCGCTTCCGCTGGTCAGCTACCACGTGCGGATCCTCCGCGAGCTGGACTGCATCGAGCTCGTCCGGACGACCCCACGCCGCGGCGCGATCGAGCACCACTACCGCGCCCTGACACGGCCCTTCCTCGACGACGCGGACTGGCGCTCGCTCCCGCCCAGCGCTCGCAAGGCGGTTTCCAACACGGTGCTCAACAAGGCGCTCGGGGACGTCCGGAACGCGGTCGCGACGGGATCGTTCGACGACCGTCCCGATCGCCATCTGTCCTATTCGGCGCCCGTCCTCGACGAGCAAGGGTGGAAGGCCCTCGGTGACCGGCTCGACGCGCTGCTCGACTGGACGATCGAGGAGCAGGCGGCGGCCGCCGGACGTCTGCAGGCGGAGGAGAGCGGAGGCGCCGAGGTGCGCGCTCGACTGACCCTGTTGGCCTACCCCGCACCTCCCGCCGGCGCGGAGGACACTGCGGCGGCGCCCAAGCGCCGGCGCGCCAAGCGCTAGCGTCGGCGCTGTGCCCCAGCTGCTTCGGCTCGCGTCCGCGGGAACCTTGCTGTGCGCCGTGCTCGCCGTCGCCGCCTGTGGCGGCGGCGCCGAGCGGCGCGACACGGGCAGTGGCGGCACCCTGACGATGCTCTCCGGCAGCGACGTCGACTTCCTCGATCCGGGCCACACGGCATTCGCGCAGGGCATCCAGGTGGCGGCCGCCACGCAGCGTCCGCTCTACGGCTACCGGCCGAACGACCCGCTGACGCTCGTGCCCGACCTGGCGGCCGGGGCTCCGGTCATCTCCGGCGGCGGCCGGACGATCACCGTGCGACTGCGGCGTGGCGTGCGGTTCTCACCGCCGGTCGACCGCGAGGTGCGGTCCCGGGATGTCGCCTACGCGCTGGAGCGGTTCTTCAGCATCAACGTCGGTGGCGAGTACACGACGTACTACAGCGATCTGATCGGTGCGCCGTCGACACCCACGAACGGGGTTCGGCGGATCCGTGGGATCACGACGCCCGACGCGCACACGATCGTGTTCCGGCTGCGATCGCCGACGTGGTCATCGTTCGTGGGCGCGCTGACCATGCCGGCCAGCGCCCCGGTGCCGGAGGAGTACGCGCGGCCGCTCGATGCCCACAACCCGTCGACGTACAACACGCATGTCGTCGCGACCGGGCCGTACATGGTGCGCAACGACGCCAAGGGCAACACGGTCGGCTATCAGTCGGGACGGCTCATCGAGTTGGTGCGGAACCCGAGCTGGAGCCGATCGACCGATCGGCGCCCTGCCCACCTGGACGCCATCCGGATCCGTACGAACGCGAGCGACGCCACGCTGGCGGCCCGCCAGGCGCTGGCAGGATCGCATGTCGCCTACGCCGTGACGCCGCCGGCGTTGGTGCTCAAGCGCCTGAGCCAAGGCTCGTGGGACGGCCAAGCGGTCCGGGTGGCCAGCGGCGACTACCGCTTCCTGCCGATCACCACGACGATCAAGCCGTTCGACCGGCTGGACGTACGTAAGGCAGTGCTGGCGGTGTTCGACCGCGCCGGGGTTCGCCAGACACGCGGTGGCGCCGTGACGGGTCCGCTCGCCACGCACTTCCTCGGGCCCGGGGTTCCCGGGTACGAAGAGGCCGGCGGTGCTCGGGGAGCCGGCGTCGACTACCTGTCGGCCGACCGACCGGGCGGTGACCTCAGCCTCGCGCGCCGGTACATGGTCAAGGCCGGGTTCCCGACCGGGAGGTACACCGGCGACGACACGTTCTTGGTCGTGACCGGCGACACCCTCACCGAGCGAAACGTCGCGCTGGCGGTGCAGGCGCAGTTCCAGAAGCTCGGGTTCCGGATCCGCCTGCGGACCGTGCCCGACGACGCGCTGTTCACCAACTGGTGCTCGGTCCCGTCCAAGCGCGTCCTCGCCTGCAGCAGCGTCGCCTGGCTCCGGGACTTCGCCGATGCCGAGCCGATGCTCAAGCCCGTGTTCGACGGCTCATCGATCTCGCGCACCTCCGGCAACCCGAACTTCTCCCAGCTCGACGACCCCGCGATCAACGCCGCGATGGCTCGCGCCCGCACGCTCACCGGCCATGCCCGGGCGGTGGCGTGGGGCAGGGTCGACGACCTCATCGTCGGCCAGGCCGCCGGTGTCCCACTCCAGTGGGACGTCGTGACGCTCGTACACGCCAAGGACGTCCGCGGCGTCGCGAGCTCGACGTTCGGCAGCTGGGACTTCTCCTACACCTCGCTGAAGTGACCTCCCAGAACGACGAAGGCCCGCCGGTTCCGGCGGGCCTCGCGTTGCTCCGATGCGGATGAGAGGACTCGAACCTCCACGAGATTGCTCTCACGGCGACCTGAACGCCGCGCGTCTACCAATTCCGCCACATCCGCCGGCGTCAGCGAGCATATCGCTCACCGCTTCCTCCACGTCCGCACGTGGCCCCCGCGCCACTTGCTACTCTCAACGTCCCCGAGCCGCCATCGTCTAGGGGACTAGGACGCCGCCCTCTCACGGCGGAAACCGGGGTTCGAATCCCCGTGGCGGTACTCCACGAAGCCTCGCTGCCAGCGGGGCTTTCGTCGTTCTACGGGGTACACCGCAGACCATGGACGGTCCGATCCAGCCGCCGGACCACACGAACCTCCTGGCGCGGCGCTCGGTGGAGGAGGAGCAGGGGCTCTCGCCGGAGCGGCCGTCGGGCGCGCGGCTCGTCGCGCTGAGGGTCTTCGCGGTCCTCGTCGTCCTTGGCGCGATCGCGTCGATCGCCTATGTCATCGCCGTGAGCGCGACGTAGGGCCCTGGACGCCCACGTCCGTCCGCGTACTGCGTCCACCCCAGAATCTTGACTTCCGGCCAGTAGCGTGGTTGTGCCAAGTGGCTGCATAGTCTCGGGCATGTCAAGGATGAACCGTCGTTCTCTCCGACCCGTCGCGGTGCGCATGCTCGCGATGGGTGCGCTCGCCGTGGGTCTCGCGGCGCCGACCACCGCTTCTGCCGGGGTCCTGGATTCCGTCTCCGGCTGGTGGCCGATGTACGAGGGGAGTGGGCAGACGATCCACGACCTGTCGGGCAAGGGCAACAACGGCACGCTCGGCTCCACGACCGGTGTCGACGCCAACGACCCGACGTGGATCAGGGGCTTCCTGTTCGGCTCGGCCCTGCGCTTCGACGGCAACGACTTCGTCCGCATCCCGGACTCGCCCGCGCTCGAGACGCAGAACCTGACGGTCTCGGCCTGGATCCGCGCCACCGGCTCGCCCGGCACCAACCGCTACATCATCTCCAAGGGCGCGTCGACCTGCGACCACGCCTCCTACGGCCTCTACTCGACCTACTCGGGCGGCCTGCAGTTCTACATGCACGACACGACCGGCCACGAGCGCTACTCGGGCATCGCCAACCAGGACAACATCTACAACGGCAAGTGGCACCACGTCGCCGGCACCTGGGACGGCACCACGGCCAAGCTGTTCGTCGACGGCAAGCTGGTCCCCGGCTCGACCGACACCGGCGGGATCATCGACTACACCGCGCCGACGACCGGTGACGCCGGCATCGGCGGCTACCTCGGCACGTGCGACCTGTACTACACGGGCGACATCGACGACGTCGCGATCTTCAGCCAGGCGCTGCCGATCGACAAGTACTGGTCGGCGCTGTCGCTGCTGTTCCCGAAGCCCCTCCGCTAGCGGCCCGCTCGCGCTGAGCGGAGGCTGCGGCGACGGCACCCGAAGGGCCGCGAGCCCTCGGGTGCCGTCTGCCGCGCCTCCTCACCCCGGACAGGTCGTGCCGAGACGACCGCGGTCCGGTGCGGGCCTTCGTGTCTCCAGCCAGGGGACGCCGCGAGCGTCTCAGGCGGCCCGGAGCGCGTCCAGAGCCGGGCCGGCAGATGTGAGCTGCCCGCCACGGGCGAAGCGCCGGATGCCGTAGTGGCGGCTCGCCGCCACCAGGTGCTCGTGCCGCAGCGACGCGCCCGCGAGCGTCACCGGACAGCCCTGGACCAGCTCCGCGCCGACCGCGACGCGCATCCCGTCGAGCCCCGGTCGCGCCCGCGCGGCGGGCGCCACGGTGCGCCGTCCGTCGCCCAGCCGGACGACCACCCACGCCGGCCGGTTCGTCACCGCGTCGAACAGGAGGTCCTCGACGCGGCCGAGCAGCAGGCCGTCGCGGTCGCGCAACGGCGCCTCGTGCACTGCGGGAACCACACCGGGCGCGCCCATGTCCCATCCAGGTTCGCTTCAGGAAGCCTTGATCCTCCCGGGCTACCGTGCACTGGACGACATGCTGCGCCGCCCCGGACCACCGCTCCTCCTCGCCGCCCTGACCGCGACCTGCCTCGCGCTCACCGGCGTCCTCGCGAAGCTCGTCCCGCTGACCAAGCAGGGCGACGCCCGGACCCTCGACGGCTTCGTCGACCTCAACGCGCCCCACCTCACGCGCGCGCTCAACGCGATCGCCCACAGCGCCGACCCGCGGCCCTACGCGCTCACCGGCGCGGTCCTGGCGCTCGTCGCGCTCGCGCGCGGCCGCTGGCGCGTCGCCGCCGCGGTCCCGCTGATCTTCGTCCTGACCGGCACGACCACCGAGGCGCTCAAGCACCTGCTCGCCGCGCCGCGCTTCGACGAGTGGCTCGGCTACTCGCAGATCGCCGCCGCCTCCTGGCCCTCGGGCCACTCGACCGCCGCGATGACGATGGCGCTCTGCGCCGTGATCGTCGCGCCGCCGCGCGCCCGCCCGACCGTCGCGGCCCTCGGCGGCGCCTTCGCGCTCGCCGTCGCCTACTCGATCCTCACGCTCGGCTGGCACTTCCCCTCCGACGTCTTCGGCGGCTACCTCGTCGCCGGGACCTACGTCCTGCTCGCGATCTCCGCGATCTCCGCCAGCGAGCGGCGCTGGCCGAGCCGGCGCGGGGTGGAGGCGGGCAGCCGGCCCGTCGACCTCGTCCCGGCGCTCGGCGTCGCGCTGATCGGCGCGGGCGCGGCGGCCGGCGTGGCGCTCGCGCGGCCACGTGCGCTGCTCGAGTACGCGGCCGTCCACACGACCTTCGTGGTCGGCGCGCTGGCGATCGCGGGGCTCGCCACCGCCATGGCCGTGGTGATGGCGACCGGCTTCCGGGCGACGCGCGCCTAGCTCTTCGTCGCCCCCGGCTCCCACAGCGGCTCCTCGCGGCCGTTGGCCGCGCGGCTCAGGATGAAGAGCAGGTCCGAGAGCCGGTTGAGGTAGCGGACGACCTCGGGGTTGCCGTCCTCGACGAGGATCGCGCGGCGCTCGGCGCGGCGGCAGACCGTGCGGCAGACGTGCAGGTGCGCGGCGGACGGCGTCCCGCCCGGCAGGACGAAGGACTTCAGCGGCGCGAGCGTCGCGTTGACCTCGTCGCACGCGCCCTCGAGCCACGTCGTGTAGCCCTCGTCGACGCGCAGGCGCTCGCGGTCGCCGCCGTGCGGGACGGCGAGGTCGGCGCCGACGTCGAAGAGGTCGTTCTGGATCCTCCGCAGCCATTGCGCCTGCTGCGCCGGCAGGTCGGGCAGCGTCAGCGTCACGCCGAGGTGCGCGTTGAGCTCGTCGACCACGCCGTAGGCCTCGATGCGCGGATGCGTCTTGGGCACGCGGCTCATGTCGCCGAGGTGCGTCTCGCCGCCGTCGCCGAGCTTCGTGTAGATCCGGGTGAGGTTGACGGTCATCGTCGCTGGAGGCTACCGGCGTCGCGCCCGCCCGGAGCGGTACGATCGTCGCGCAAATCAAGGGTCGGTGGCCAAGGGAAGCCGGTGCGAGACCGGCGCGGACCCGCCACTGTGACCGGGCGAGAGCCTTGCCGCACGCGTCGCGACATCGCGACGCAGCCACTGGGACGAAGGACCCGGGAAGGCGCGGATGAGGAGGCCCGGACGCCAGGAGACCTGCCTCCGACCATCCAGAACGCAAGCGCCCTCGTGGCAAGGGTGGTTCCCCGCATGAACGACAAGCTCCTCGGCCTCCTGGTGGGAGGCCTCACGCTCGCAGCGACCGCGAGCCCGGCATACGCAGCGAAGGTCTCGGTCGAGATCGAAGGGCAGTCCGTGACCATGGCGCCGACCGTGGTCGACACCGTCGCCTCGGTCAGCAAGGCGGGCGGCGCGAGCTGCTCGGGCGCCGTCCCCGCGACCGCGCTGGACGCCGCCGTCGGCGGCGACTGGGACGGCCCGTCCTACGGCGTGACGCGCATCACCACCGAGACGCATCCGTTCGTCTCCGGCGGCTCCTCGTGGGCGGTCTACGTCAACGGCAGGTTCATCAACGACACCGTCTGCGACCACGCGCTCGCCGACGGCGACAAGCTCCTCTTCTGGTGGAGCGACGCGTTCGCCGGCGAGGGCTACGACGAGCCGCTGCTGCTGAGCGCGGCGGCGACCGCGACGCCGGGCACGCCGTTCGCGGTCACGGCCTCCGAGACCACGACGGCGTTCGACCCCGACACCTACGAGGGGACGACGACGATCGCGCCCTCCTCGGGCGCGACGGTCAGCGGCGGCACCTCGCCCGTCACGACGGGCGTGAGCGGCACGGCGTCGGTGACCGTCGGCGGCGGCCCGTACACGCTGGTCGTCACGAAGGCCAACCGCGCCCCGGCGCGCATCGCCGGCTGCGCCACCAACGGCGCCGACGGCTTCTGCGGCACGACCGCCGGCGTCGCCCCGCCGCCGGCCGCCGTCGCGCCGTGCGTGACCAACGGCTCCGACGGCCGCTGCGGCTCGCCGGACAAGCTCGCGGCCAACGCGGCGATCACCGCGGTCTCCGAGGGCAAGAAGTACAAGAAGGGCGGCGGCCCGCGGCAGCTCGCCGGCAAGGTCGCCGACGACCCGTCCGGGATCGCCGACGTCCGCCTGCGCCTCACGCGCAACGACAAGGGCGCCTGCGCGACCTACGACGGCAAGACCGAGAAGTTCAAGACCATCAAGAAGTGCGGCGCCGAGCACGGCACGTGGTTCTCGGTCGGCGCCAAGCAGGACTTCACGTACCTGCTGCCCTCCAAGCTCGGCCGCGGCCGCTACGTCCTCGACGTCGAGGTGACCGACAAGGCGGGCAACACCACCAAGTCGCTCGCCCGCGGCACGTCGCGCGTGGTGTTCACCGTTGCCTAGCCGGTCCCGCTCCCATGGCCGCGTGGCCGCGATCGCCGTCGCCGTGCTGGCGTCGGTCGTCGCGGGCTGCGGCCTGGGCGCGGGACCGCAGGCCAGCGACACCCAGCTGCTGGTCTCCAAGGACTTCGGCGCCGAGCCGCTCGTCCAGACCGACAAGCCGAAGACCGGCGGGTCCGACACCGTGATGCGACTGCTGCAGCGCAACGCGCCGAAGGTCACGACGCGCTTCGGCGGCGGCTTCGTGCAGTCGATCGCCGGCGTCAGCGGCGGGACGAGCGGCGGCAAGCCGGTCGACTGGTTCTTCTACGTCAACGGGATCCAGGCCGACAAGGGCGCGACCTCGGTCAAGGTCCATCAGGGCGACCGCGTCTGGTGGGACCACCACGACTGGGGTGTCACCGACGACGTCCCGGCCGTCGTCGGCTCCTTCCCGGAGCCGTTCCTGCACGGCATCGACGGCCGCCGGCTGCCGACGCGCGTGGAGTGCGTCGAGCCGCAGAGCGACGCCTGCCAGGCGGTCGCCGACAAGCTCGGCGACCTCGGCCAGGTCGCCGCGCGCGGCGGCGTCGGCAACAGCTTCGTGGTCGACACGCTGCGGATCCTCGTCGGCCAGTGGAAGGCGCTGCGCGGCGAGTCGACGGCCAAGCTGCTGGAGAAGGGCCCGGCGACGAGCGGCGTCTTCGCCAAGCCGTCGGCGGACGGCAGGTCGATCGCCCTGCTCGACCAGGACGGCAAGGTGACGCGGACGCTCGGGCCCGGCACCGGCCTGATCGCCGCGACCAAGGTGAAGGACTCCAAGGACCAGGTGAGCGACCCCGTGTGGATCCTCACCGGGACCGACGAGGCCGGCGTCCTCGCGGCGACCGCGGCCCTCGATGAGGGCGCGCTGAACGGGCACTTCGCGGTCGCGATCTCCGGCGGCAAGCCCATCGGACTCCCGGACCGCGGCCAGTGAGGTACCGCCGCCGCGCG
>JAOPZG010000446.1 GCA_025964215.1 Conexibacter sp. | reverse complement strand
GGCGACCCGCTCGCCGACGCGGTCGTCGCCGGCGGCGCCCGCTTGGTGCGCCGGGCGATCGCCGAGGGGATCGGCGCGCTGGAGGAGCCGCCCGCCGCGCTCGTCGCGCTGTTCGCGGAGATCGACGCGCCGCCGGCGTGGATCGACCCCGACCGCTGCGACCGCGCGTCGGCGTTCCTCGTGCGCCAGGGACGCGAGTACGGGCTCGTGCTCGGCGCGGCCTCGCTGCTGGCCGGCGCGCAGAACGCGGTCGCCGGCAAGCCGCTGACGTTCACGGGCCGCTACGCCGGCGACGCCGCGGTGCGCTCGATCGAGGTCGGCGACTGGCTGACCGCCATCACCATGCCGGGCGGGATGCGCCGCGACGGCCCAGGGTTCGAGCGCACGGTCCGCGTGCGGATGATCCACGCCCACGTCCGCGCGGGCCTGAGCCGCGACCCCGACTGGGACGCCGCCGCGTGGGGCGTCCCCATCCCCCAGCCCTACATGGCGTTCACGCTCGCCGAGTTCTGCTCGGTGGCGCTGCGGGCGATGGCGCAGCTTGGCGCGCGCGCCTCGGCGGCCGAGCGCGACGACGTCGTGCACTTGTGGCGCTGCGTCGGCTGGCTCGTCGGGGTCGCCGACGACCTGCTGCCGACCGACATGGAGGACTACGCGCGGATCGAGGAGCTCTACGCGCTCGCCTCGCCGGGCGCCGACGACGACGACCGCGCGTTCGTCGCGGCGCTGACGGCGTTCCAGGCGCGCGAGCTCGCGCGGGTGCTGCCGGCGCGCTGGACGCCGGCGATCATGCACGGGCTGCAGCGGGCGTTCGTCGGCGACGCGGTCGCCGACGACCTCGCGATCCCCGCCACGCGCTGGAAGCACCTCCCCCGCCTCCTCGCCCCGCTGACCACGACGCTCAACGCCGCCCACGACCGCCTCGTCCCGGACGGCCGCGCCCGCCGCACCGCCCGCGCCTACCGGACCCGCGACGCCGAGCTCACGCGCCTGCGCGCCGAGTACGGCGTGGGCCACGAGCTGGTCGACGACGCGCCGGCGTCCTGAAGAACCCTCGACCACCCTCAAGGGGGTCTGACCCCCTCTAGGGCGTCAAGTCATAGGGGTACTCGGTCAGCACCTCGCAGCCGTCCTCGGTGACGAGCAGGAGGTCCTCGTAGCGGACGCCGCCGATCGCGCGCTCCCAGAGGCCGGGCTCGATGGCGATGACGTCGCCGGGGACGAGCGGGGCGCGGCCGGACTGGCCGAGGCCGGGGTCCTCGTGGACCTCGAGGCCGACGCCGTGGCCGAGCGAGAACTGGAAGCCCTCGTTCGGGTCGTCGCCCGGGCCGGTGCGCTGGGTTTTGTGGCCGGCGGCCTCGAAGACCTCGCAGACCAGCGCGTGGAGCTCGCGGCCGGTGATCCCGGGCCGGACGGCGTCGCGCGCCTTGAAGAACGCCTCGGCGACCAGCCCCTCCTGGGCGAGCGTCGCCGCGTCGACCTCCCCCACGACGAACGTGCGCGTCATGTCGGCCCAGCAGCCGGTCGCCTCGTCGCGCGGCCAGAGGTCGATCTGGATCGGGAGGTTCGCCGGCAGCGGGCCCGAGCCCGCCTCGTGGCCGAAGCCCTGCCAGACCGAGGCGACGATGATGTCGGCGGGTGCCGGCGCGCCGTGCGCGGTGCAGGCCTCGCGCAGCGCGGCCCGGACCATCTCGGCGGTGACGGGCGCCCCGTCGCGGACGAGCGTGTCGCCCTCCGGGACCGCCGATCGCAGGACCGCGGCCGCCGCCGCCATCCCGGCCTCGGCCGCCTTCTGCGCACGCCGGATCCCGGCGAGCTCGGCCGGCGACTTCGTCCGCCGCCGCGCCGCGAACGTCTCGTGGTCGGGCATCAGCACGACGCCATCCGCGCGCAGCCGGTCGGCGACGGCGAGCGGGAAGTCGGGATCGACGGTCGCGCTGCGCAGCCCCATCCGGGCGACCGCGCGCGAGAGCATCTCGAGCAGCATCTGGTCGCGCGCCATCCCGCTCTCGAGCAGCTCGTGGAAGCCGACGTCCGCGTACTCGATGATCTCGGCCTCGGGCCGCACCGCCGCGATCCGCTCCTGCTCCAGCGAGCTGGTGAGGATCACGGTGCGGCCGCCGACCTCGGCGTAGGCGAACGGGTCGCCGATCGAGATCGGGATCTCGTGGCGCATCGCGGCGCTGCGCTCGGTGTCGCTGTAGAGCAGGACGTCGGACATGCCCTGACCCTACCCACGCCGCCTGCCCGTACCCGCAGGTGATGGATGCCCACGGACAGGCCGCGCAGACGATCCTCGACCTCCTCGCCCAGCGCGCCGAGGGCAAGACCATCTGCCCCTCCGAAGCCGCCCGCGCCCTCGCCGGCGACGACGCCTTCCGCCCCCTCATGCCCCTCGTCCGCGACGCGGCCCGCACCCTCGTGTCCACCGGCCGCATCGAGGTCACACAACACGGCGAGCCCGTCGACCTCGACACGGCCCGCGGGCCGATCAGGCTGCGGGCGAAGAAGCCCGCCGCCGGCTAGCTCGCGCCCGGCGTGATGCGGTAGGCGTCGAAGACGCCTTCGATGTTGCGCAGGCGCTGGACGGCCTGCTTCAACCCCTGCGTGTCCGGGACCTCGACGACGAACTTGTTCTGGACCATCGGCGAGCTGACGACGCAGCGGGCCTCGACGATGTTGAAGCCGGCCTCGGCGAAGGTGCGGGACAAGTCCTCCAACAACCGGTGGCGGTCCCAGGCGTCGACCTGGAGCTCGACGCGGAAGGAGGACTGGTGGTCGCCCTCCCAGTGGACGCGCACGAAGCGCTCCGGGTCCTTGCGCAGCGCGACCGTGTTCGGGCAGTCGTCGCGGTGGATCGTGATGCCGCGGCCCAGGGACACGTAGCCGACGATCGGGTCGCCGGGCACGGGACGGCAGCACTTGGCGAGCCGCACGAGCACGTCCTCGACGCCATCGACGCGGATCCCGTAGTTCCCCGCCTTGCCCGTCGGCTGGCGGCGCGCGCGGCGCGTGCTGACCAGCGACTCGGCGGGATCGGTCTCGTCCTCGGCCGCCTCGCCTTGCTTCAGGCGCTGCATGACCTTGTTGACGACGACCTTCGGCGAGACCTTCGCGCCGCCCAAGGCCATGTAGAAGTCGTCGGCCTTCTTGAAGCCCATCTCGCGGATGACCTCGGCGATCAGCGGCGAGCTGACGATCTTCTGCGGCGGCAGGCCCTGCTTCTTGAGGTGCTCCTGCAGCAGCTCGCGGCCGGTGTGCTCGGTGTCCTCGCGGGACTCGGCCTTGAAGAACTGCTTGATCTTGTTGCGGGCGCGCGTCGTCTTGACCAGCGCGAGCCAGTCGCGCGACGGGCCGCGGTCGCGCTTGCTCGTCAGGATCTCGACGATGTCGCCGGAGTTCAGCGTGTAGTTGAGCGGGACGATCTTCCCGTTGACCTTCGCGCCGACGCAGCGGTGGCCGACCTCGGTGTGGACCTCGTAGGCGAAGTCCAGCGGCGTCGCGCCCTGGCCGAGCGACTTGACCTCGCCCTTGGGCGTGAAGACGAAGACCTCCTCGTCGAACAGGTCGACGCGGAGCGTCTCCATGAACTCCTTGGGGTCGTGGAGCTCCTGCTGCCAGTCGAGCATCGACCGCAGCCACTTGAGCTTGTCCTCGCCCTCGGGCCCGGCGCCCTTCTTCGTCGGGTCCTGCTTGTACATCCAGTGCGCGGCCACGCCGAACTCGGCCATGTCGTGCATGTCGCGCGTGCGGATCTGGATCTCCAGCGGCAGCCCCTCCGGCCCGATGACCGTCGTGTGGAGCGACTGGTACATGTTGAACTTCGGCATCGCCACGAAGTCCTTGAAGCGGCCGGGCAGCGGCTTCCACAGCGAGTGGATGACGCCGACGGTGCCGTAGCAGTCCTTGACCGAGTCGACGACGACGCGCATGGCGGTCAGGTCGTAGATCTCGTTGAACTCGCGGCCCTTCTTGGTCATCTTCGAGTAGATGGAGTAGAAGTGCTTCGCGCGCCCGGAGATGCGGGCGTTGATGCCGAGGGCCTCCAGCTCGCGCGACAGCTCGTCGCCGGCGCCGTGGACGTACTCCTCGCGCTCCTCGCGCTGCTGGTTGACCAGGCCCTTGATCTCCTGGTACTTGCGAGGATGCAGCGCGGCGAACGCGAGGTCCTCGAGCTCCCACTTGATGGCGTGGATGCCCAGACGGTGTGCGATCGGCGCGTAGATCTCGAGGGTCTCCTTGGCCTTCTCGATCTGCTTCTGCTTGGGCATCGCGTCGATCGTCCGCATGTTGTGCAGGCGATCGGCGAGCTTGATGAGGATGACCCGGATGTCGGAGGCCATCGCGACCATCATCTTGCGGTAGTTCTCCGCCTGGGCCTCGTCGCGGGAGGTGAAGGTGATGCCGGTGAGCTTGGTGACGCCGTCCACGAGCGAGGCGATCTCGTCGCCGAAGTGGGCCGAGACCTCCTCCAGCGACGCGCTCGTGTCCTCGACGGTGTCGTGCAGGAGCGCCGCGCACAGCGTCTCGGTGTCCAGGCGCATCCCGGCGCAGATCTTCGCCACACCGACTGGATGGATGATGAAGTCCTCGCCGGTCTTGCGACGTTGGTCGTCGTGGTGCACGCACTCGTACACGAACGCC
>JAOPZG010000176.1 GCA_025964215.1 Conexibacter sp. | reverse complement strand
GCCACGGCGGCGCGCTGACGCTGTCGGCCTCGCCGCTGGGCGGCCTGCGCGCGGTCGCGACGCTGCGCGGCTGAGTCGGGCATCCTTCCCGCCCGCATGGCTGAGACCCCTCCGGTGGCGATCCTCTGCGGCGGGCGCGGCACCCGCTTGCAGGAGCACACGCGCACGATCCCCAAGGCGCTGGTCGAGATCGGCGGCCTGCCGATCCTCTGGCACGTGATCCGCCTCTACGCGCACGCGGGCTTCCGCGAGTTCGTGCTCTGCACGGGCCATCTCGGCGACCAGATCGCGGAGTTCGTCGCGGGCCACGACTGGCCGGCGGGCGTCGCGGTGACGTGCGTGGACACCGGCGCCGACACGCCGACCGGCGGCCGGCTGCGCGCGGCGGCGCCGCACCTCGACGGCGGCCCGGGCTTCTGCGCGACCTACGCCGACGGCGTCGCGGACGTCGACCTGCGCCGCCTGCTCGCCTTCCACGCCGCGCACGACGGGGCGGCGACGATGACGGTCGTGCGGCCCGAGCTCCAGTTCGGCGTGACCGAGATGGGCGGCGACGATCGCGTGACGGGCTTCCGCGAGAAGCCGCGCAGCGAGCACTGGATCAACGGCGGCTTCTTCGTCTTCGATCGCTCGGTGCTCGACCGGCTCGCGCCCGAGGACGTCCTGGAGCGCGCGCCGCTGGAGGGCCTCGCCGCCGACGGCGAGCTGCGCGCCTTCCGCCACGACGGCTTCTGGGACTGCATGGACACTTACAAGGACGCGGTGCTGCTCAACGACCTGTGGTCGTCGGGCGCGCCGCCGTGGAGGACGTGGAGCTGATGGCTGCCGACGGTTCGTCGACCTTCGTGACGGGGGCGTACGGGATGCTCGGCGCGTGGCTGGTCCGCGCGCTGCTGGAGCGCGGGGAGCGCGTCGTCGTCCTGCGCCGCGACCGTGCGGTGGGGAGCGCGCTCGACGACGTCGAGCACCGCTGCCACGTCGTCCACGGCGACGTCGCCGACGAGGCGCTGATGGCGCGCGTGGTCGCCGAGGAGGAGGTCGGCACCGTCTTCCACCTCGCGGCGCAGACGATCGTCGGCGCCGCCAACCAGTCGCCCGCCTCGACGTTCACCACCAACATCAAGGGGACGTGGGCGGTGCTCGAGGCCGCGCGCCTCGGCGGCGCCCGGCGGGTCGTGGTGGCGGCGTCCGACAAGGCGTACGGGGAGCACGCGACGCTCCCGTACACCGAGGACATGGCCTTGCAGCCGGCGTACCCGTACGACGTCTCGAAGGCCGCGACGGACCTGATCGCGCGTTCTTATTGGCATACGTTCGGGCTGCCGGTCGCGACGACCCGGTTCGCCAACATCTACGGCGGAGGGGACTTGAACCCCTCGCGCCTGATCCCGGAGCTGATCGCCGCGGCGCTGGACGGGAGGGCGCCGAGGATCCGCTCGGACGGGACGCCGGAGCGGGACTTCCTCTACGTCGAGGACGCGGTGAGCGCGTACCTGGCGATCGCTGACGCGCTGGATCTTCCGGATGCGGGCGCGCGCGGCGAGGCCTTCAACGCGGGCGGCGGACGACCGGTGAGCGTGCGAGAAGTGGTCGACACGCTGGGGCGCGTGGCGGGGCGCGACCTCGGCGCGGTCTACGAGGAGGGCCGCGCGACGCCGGGCGAGATCTCGCGGCAGTACGTGTCGGTCGAGAAGATCGGGCGCGTGTGCGGGTGGGCGCCTCGCGTGGGGCTCGAGGAGGGGTTGGCGCGGACGGTGGAGTGGTACGCGGCGCGGAGGTGAGTGGCGCTCAGCGCATTCGCGGTCGGCGTGCGCGGCGTGGTTCGTCGTCACCGAGGGAGTGCGGCGGGAGCGGTGGCGCGCGGCGCCCGGGGTCGTCCGCGGCGGTCGCGGCGGGCGGTTCGGTGCCGAACCGTCAACGGATCGCACACGACCCGCGTATACCGCGGGCTACGTGCGATCCGTTCGTCGGCAGGTGCTCGCGGAGGGCACCCAGCTACGAACGACCCACCATTCGGCCCCGAACCACCCGCGCCCCGGCGCCGACGGACGACGAGCCCCCGCCACGCACCGCCAACCCCGCCTCACTCCCTCGGTGACGACAGATCCCGCTGCGCACGCCGACCAGCGCCGCGAACGGAACGCCACGAGCCTCAGGCCACATCCCGCGACGGCCCGCGCCCCACCGCGGCCCTCGACCGCGGCTTCCACTCCGCCCGCGACGTATGCAGCCGCGGCACCATCAAGCGAGCCCGATCGCTCGGCTCGCGCGCCCAGCGCTCGAACTGCGCCGCCGGCATCGGCCGCGCCAGCCCGAAGCCCTGGGCCACGTCGCAGCCCAGCTCCGCCAGCCGCTGCCAGACCTGCGGGGTCTCCACGCCCTCGGCCACGACCCGCAGTCCCAGCGCACGGCCGAGGCCCACGACGGACCCCACGATCGCCGCGTCCTGCGGGTCGTCGACCATCCCCAAGACGAACGAGCGATCCAGCTTCAGCTCATCCGCCGGCACGTTCTTCAGCTGCTCCAGCGACGACTGGCCCGTCCCGAAGTCGTCGACCGAGATCTCGACGCCGCTCGCCTTGATCCGCTCCAGGATCGCGATCGCCCGCGACGTGTCGCGCATGACCGCGTCCTCGGTCACCTCGACGCACAGGTTGTCCGGCGTCAGCGCGTGGCGCTCGAGCGTCTCGCTGATGCGGTCGGGCAGCGTCGCGTCGACCAGGACGATCGCCGACACGTTGACCGCGACGCGAATGTCGAGGCCGCTGCGGCGCCACTGGGCC
>JAOPZG010000174.1 GCA_025964215.1 Conexibacter sp. | reverse complement strand
GCGGGCCGGCGAGGAAGGGGCGGCGTGGCGCGCGGTCGGGGCCGGCGGCCGCGCGAGCGCCGGCGAGCGTGACGGCATCGAAGCTGAAGGGGCCGTCGGGGCCGAGCGCACCGGGCTCGAAGTTGCGCGGGTCGAACGGTTGCAGCGGGTGCGTGATGAGCGTCGCTGCACGGTCGCCGGTGGTCAGCTCGACCACGTCGAGCAGCTCGCTCACCGGGACCGCGGGCGCGCGGGCGGCGTTCGTGCGCTCGTCGTTGGCGGTGTAGGTGATGATCAACCGGTCGGTGGCGGCCATCAGCGCGTCGAGGAGGATCTGACGGTCCTCGGTGCGCGCGTCGCGGTCGCCGACCTGCGGGTCGGCGAGCAGGAGGTCGTCGCCGTCGCGGGGCGAGCGGCGCGGGAAGACGGTGTCGTCGAGGCCGAGCAGGCAGACGACGCGGTGCGGGACCGAGCGCATCGGCTGGAGCGTGCAGACGGTGAGGTGGCCGGTGCGGAAGTTCGCGCGGGTCGGGCGGCCGGCGAGGCGGCGCTCCAGGAGGGCGGCGACGTCGGCGGCCTGGAGGGGCGCGTTGGAGGTCGCGTCGTTGGCCGTCGCCTCCTCCACGACGTCGGACAGCAGGCGCTCGAGCTCCGCGCGCTGCCAGGCATCAGCTTGCGCGGGGGCCGTGAGCGCGGCGGCGGCGTTCGCGAGCAGGTTCGCCCAGTCGCCGATGGCATAGGTGCCGGCGAACGCGTCGAGGATCGCCTGGAGGCGGTCGACGTACTCGGCGAGCCGGCCGGCGAGGTCGATCGCGGAGCTGTCGACGTCGTCCAGCGGCAGGACGCCGGCGACCAGCCGCGGCTCGTCCTCGCTCATCGCGACGCCGACGAGCAGGCGGTCGAGGCCGGCGCGCCACGTGCCCTGGGCGACGGCATCGAGGCCGAACGGCGCACGGTGCGGCGCGTCGAAGCCCCAGCGCACGCCGGCGGCCGCGACCCACTCCTCGAGCCGGCTCATGTCGTCCTGGCCGAGGCGGAAGCGGCGGCGCACCGGCTCGCGATCGGCGAGGTCGAGGACCTCGGAGGCGGTGACGCGCGCGGTCGTCAGCTCCAGCAGCCGGGCGACGACGCCGAGCACCGGGTTGGTCTCGCGCAGCGCGCGGTCGGCGAGCCGGACGCGGAGGTCGGCCTCCCCCGCGACCGCCTCGGTCTCCCCCGCGCCGAACGTCGCCTCGATCAGCGGGGCGAACTGCTCGATGTCGGGGCACATGACGATGACATCCCGGGGCTCGAGCGTCGGGTCGTCCTGGAGCGCATGGAGGATCGCGTCGCGAAGGACCTCAACTTGCCGTCCGGTCCCGTGGCAGCCGTGGATCTGGAGGGAGCGGTCGGCGGTGCCGGGCGTCGGCGCGCGATCGGCACGCACATCGGCCTGCAACCGCTGCAACAACGTGGATGCTGCGGCCCCGTCATCGACATGATGATGTTGATCGGTCACCGCGTCGGCGACGCCCGCGATGGCGAGTTGGAGCTCCCGCGCATCCCGGCCCCAGGAGGCCAGCAGCGGGTTGACCGGCAGCAGCGCGGCGGGCAGGTCGGCGCGCCGCTTGACGGGTCCATGGCGCTCGAACTCCGCCGCCACCGCGCGCCACGAGGCGTCCGAGGGCTGGAGGAGGAGCAGGTGCACGTCGCGCGCGTCGGCCAGCGCGGCGAGGATCTCCAGGTGCCGCGCGGGCAGCCGCGTGAGGCCGAAGAGCGCGATCCGCTCCGGCAACGGGCTGAGCTCCGGATCCGCCAGCAGCCTCCGCGCCGCCTCCTCCTGCCGCTCCGCCGGTCCGGGCTGATCGAGCCTTGCCCGCAACCGCCGCCACAGCTCCGCCTGCCAGCCGCGGTCGTCGTCGGTCGCTTGCCACTCCCGCAGCAACTCTGGGCGATACAGCGCGTAGCGGTCATAGAGGATCGCCAGGTGCTGCACCATCCGCAGCCGCCGCGACCGATCGCCGCGCGTGCCGTCCAGATGCGCCGCCAGCTCCGCCAACCACGGCTCGCCCAGATGGTCGTCGACCACCTCGAGGAGTGGCCACACCATCCGCTCCGGCACCCACGGGTCGGCATCCGCATCGAACCCCGACGCCACCGCCACCGTCTCATCCACCAACCGCCGCGGCGAGGGGAACGCCACGTTCGCGCAGATCCCCAACCGCATCCCGACCTGCTGCGCCACCCACCGCTCCACACCCCGCGTCGGCACCGCCACGACCTCAGGGACGAACGGGTCTCCGACCGGCGCCGCGAAGACCTCAGCCAACACCCCGATCAGACGATCCGCACGGTCGGCCCGATGGAGATGGAGCACAGCGTCCCGAGGATAGGTTCGGGGCCGGACGGATCGGGCTCTGCCGGCCCGCTCAGCCTTCGCGAGGCACCGCGTCCAGCCGGCCTCGGGCCTCAGCGACGACCGCGTGTCGATGGTCGCCGGAGCGACCCGCCCAGCTTGCCGCACGACTGCTCGCGCTCGGCGCGCTGGATCGCGACGTAGACCACCAACTCCGCTTTTCCGTAGACGCAGTACGGCTCATCCGGAGCGGCCGCTCGCAGCGCGGCAGAGCGCTCCTTCGAGGACCCCAGCCTGGCGTAGAAGACCTGCGGCCCGAGGTCTTCGCAGACGAGCGTGGCCTCCGATCGGATACCCGGCCACCTGCGCGTGTAGGCCGGCCCTCCGTCGCGCCGGTCGACCGACGTGCAGCCGGACCAGTCCAGTACGTGCCGGACACGATCGAGGCCCGTGCGTGGATACAGGTGGAACCCGAGCATCGCCGCGGCCGCCAGCACGGCGGTGCCAAGCGACACCGCCACGACGGTCCGTGTTCGAGGGCGAGCGATCAGGGCGGACTCCTCAGGATCCGATGTTGGCTGCCGTGTGATGCGGCCGAACGATGATGAACCGCCAGTCGGTGTTCCACACGTGCTTGGGCTCGGTCGAGTCAGAATCGTCGTTGTTGTCGATGACGTCCCTCAGCGATCGTGTGTACCCCGGGGAGTGCTGACTCACGTAGACGCGGTTCTGGGTCACCCGGGTGATGATCTGGGTGTGGTCGAGGCCCTTGTCCGGCTCTCCGTCCCGGCCGATGTCGCCCGTGCCGTCGATCGACATCCCGTGCAGGTTGTAGAAGAGGAGATCGCCCGTGTGCACGCGCGTGCCCGGCGGCTCCGTCGTGGCCAAGTCGTAGTCGAGCAGGTGATGGTAGAGCTGCTTGCTGCGGATGAAGGACTCCGTCACGTCGTAGCTCCGGAGGGGGAGATTCGACCCGGCGCCCGCCGGGGTCTCCTGGTACATCGACCACCAGGACCCCTCGCCATGGTGGTACTTGGAAGACTGCCCGGTCGCTGTGCCGTCAGGTGAGTTCTCGCCCTCAGCCCGCATGAAGCGGAGGCCACCGGCCTTGAGCGACTGGCTCACGAAGTTCTGGCAGTCACCGCCCTGACCGCCGAAGTACCCGTAGTTGTTGTTGTGATCCCTCCGTGCTGCGGCGTCGTCCTCGTACTCACGATGCAGATCCCACTTTCGTGCGTACGAGGCTGCGTCGAACGGCTTGTAGGTCCCGCACGGGCTGCTGTCGGCGCACAGGATCTCGCTGTACGCGTCCCGTGCCGCGAACGCGTTGTCGGGGCCGACCGTGCCGTCGTCTGGATCGGTTGAGTCCGGTTCGCTGTCCAGCGGCGTCTGATCCGACCCGCCGTCGACGCTGCCGATGTCGATGTCGGTGAGCGAGGACTTCCCGGCCGTCAGGCTCACCAAGCTGGCCGGACAGACGTTGCCAGCGCCGACCAC
>JAOPZG010000156.1 GCA_025964215.1 Conexibacter sp. | reverse complement strand
GCGCCGGAGATCGCGCAGACGATGAACGCCGAGGTCGGCGCGACGTTCGGCTGGGGCATGTTCAACTGCTCGCTCGCGGCCGGCATGCTGCGCCACGCCGCGGGGCTGGCCGGCGAGGTCGGCGGCGAGGTCATCCCGTCCGACGTCCCGGGCCTGCACGCCCAGGGCGTCCGCCAGGCCGCGGGCGTCGTCGTCGGCATCGCGCCGTGGAACGCGCCCGTGATCCTCGCGACCCGCGCCGTCGCCACGCCGCTCGCGTTCGGCAACACGGTGGTGTTGAAGGCGAGCGAGGAGTGCCCACGCACGCACGCCGCCGTCGCCAAGGCGATCGACGACGCGGGCGTCCCGGCCGGCGTGATCAACCTCATCACCAACGAGCCCTCCGACGCCGCCGCGGTCGTCGAGGCGCTGATCGCCCACCCGGCGGTCAAGCGCATCAACTTCACGGGCTCGACCAAGGTCGGCAAGATCATCGCCACGACCGCCGCGCAGCACCTCAAGCCGACGCTGCTCGAGCTCGGCGGCAAGGCGCCGTTCGTCGTCCTCCCCGACGCCGACCTCGACGAGGCCGCCGCGGCCGCCAACTTCGGCGCCTTCATGAACTCGGGCCAGATCTGCATGTCGACCGAGCGGATCGTGGTCGACGGCGCCGTCGCCGACGCCTTCGCCGAGAAGCTCGTCGCCCGCGCCGCCGGCCTCACCGTCGGCGACCCGCGCGAGCCCGGCACGATGATCGGCCCGGTCGTCAACGCCGCGGCCGCCGAGCGCGTGCGCGAGCTGATCGAGGACGCGGTCGCCAAGGGCGCGACGGTCCTCACCGGCGGCGACGCCGACGGCCTGCTGCTCACGCCGACGGTCGTCTCCGGCGTCACGCCCGAGATGCGGATCTACGGCGAGGAGTCCTTCGGCCCCGTCGTCACGATCGTCGCCGTCGACGGCACCGACGAGGCCGTGCGCGTCGCCAACGACACCGAGTACGGCCTCGCGGCCGCGGTCTTCGGCCAGGACGTCACCGCCGCCAGCGCGGTCGCGCGCCGGATCGAGAGCGGGATCTGCCACGTCAACGGCGCGACCGTCCACGACGAGCCGCAGATGCCCTTCGGCGGCGTGAAGGCCTCCGGCTGGGGCCGCTTCGGCGGTCACGCGGCGCTCAACGAGTTCACCGAGCTGCGCTGGCTGACCGTGCAGGACGGCGGCCGGCACTACCCGATCTAGGAGCAGGTGCGGGTAGCCGCACCCGGGGGCTCTCGCGGGGGTCCCCGGATGCGGCGCGAGCGCGTGGCGGCGAGCCTGCCGGCCATGCGCTCCTCCCTCCTCCCCCTCCCCCTGGTCGCCGCGCTGGCGATCGTCCCCGCCTCCGTCCACGCGGCCACGATCACCGCCGATCTCGCCGGGACCTTCACCTACGCCGCCGCGCCCGGCGAGGTCAACCACCTGAGCCTCCAAGGCCGCGACGACGGCAGCGTCGTCTTCTACGCCTACGGCACGACGGTCACCTCCGCTCCGGCCGGCTGCACGGTCAGCGACAGCGACGCGACCTGCACCGGCGTCGCCGCGGTCGTCGCGAACCTCGGCGACGGCGACGACAGCTTCAGCACGTCGACGCCGCCGAGCCTCCCCGTCACGGTCGACGGCGGCGACGGCAAGGACTGGCTGAAGGGCTACGAGGGCGACGACGTCCTGCGCGGCGGCCCGGGCAACGACAAGCTCGAGGGCTGGAAGGGGAACGACACGCTCGACGGCGGCGACGGCGACGACGAGCTCGACGGCGCCGCGGGCGCCGACCACCTCGCCGGCGGCGCGGGCAACGACCTCCTGCACCCCGACGACTTCAACGAGCCCTCGGCCGACGTGGTCGACGGCGGGCCCGGAATCGACACGATCGACGGCGACTACGCCGACTACGACCTCACGGTCCAGCAGCCGCTCTTCTTCACGATGGCCGGCGGCGCCGACGACGGCCGCCCCGGCGAGAACGACGACATCCAGAACGTCGAGCAGCTCAAGCTCGGCGTCAGCCCCACCAAGTACGTCGGCACCGACGGCAACGACCTCGTCAAGGTCGCCCAGGCCACGAACGACGGATCGCTCAGCGGCGGCGCCGGCGACGACGACCTCAGCGGCGCCGACGGCATGGAGACGATCGACGGCGGCGCGGGCAACGACCGCGTCGTCGGCGGCTTCAACGACGACGTCCTCACCGGCGGCCCGGGCCGCGACCAGCTCATCGGCGACCTCCCGACCGGCGACTGCGGCCCCGTCTGGTGCAAGTACCCCTTCGGCAACGACACCATCTACGCCCAGGACGGCGAGCCCGACACGATCAGCTGCGGCTGGGGCACCGACACGGTCTACGCGGACGCCGCCGACGTGGTCGGCGGCGACTGCGAGACGATCATCCGGACCGGCGCGACGACGACCCCGCCGCCGCCCCCCCGCCACGACGACGCCCGGCGGCGGCAAGGCCACCAACAACCGGGCGACCGCGTCGCTCGCCGCGCGCGTCACGCTCGCCAAGGCCCTGAGGTCCGGCCTCACGATCCGGGTCGCCGGCGTCCCCGCGCGCACGAAGGTCGCGCTCGCCGCGACCCGCGCCGGCAAGGTGATCGCCAGGGGCTCCGGCAAGGCCGACAAGGACGGCAAGGCCACCATCAAGCTCACGTTCACCGCCAAGGCCAGGCGGACCCTGCGCCGCGCCCGGTCCGTCACGCTGAAGGTCAGCGGCGCCGGCGCGAGCACGACGATCACGTTGACGCGGAGGTAGCGCTGTCGGCGCGCACCGTGACCCCCTTGGCCTTCGCCTTGTCCACGGTGCCGACGTCGTCCAGCACGCCCTTGGCCTGGTCGTCCACGAAGCGCGTGAAGACCTGCTGCGCGTAGCCGAAGATCACGGCCCAGGCGACGATCTGGCCCGAGGTGTCGAGCGCGCTCAGCCCCGGGATGAACGCGCCGCGGATCAGCATCAGCCCGAGCACCGCGGTGAGCGCGCCGGTCGGGAGCTTCAGGACCGCGAGCGCCGTCGGCAGGCTGTAGGGCGTCGAGGTCCCCTCCATCTTGCGCAGCGACGCCGCCGCCGCGACCGCGGCGGCGATCAGCCCGATCAGCTCGATCACCGCGATGTCCCAGGCCGACGCCGTGCGGCGCATCACGCCGTCGAGCTGCTCGGCGCGCGCGGCGTCCGTGGCGGGGTCGGCGCCGTTCGGGCTCGGCGCCGTCGCCTTCGTGTGCGTCGGGCAGACGACCGCGTTGCCCGGCGTGAAGCAGAGCGGGACCGCGCGCGGCTCGACCACCCCGACGACGAGCAGGCCGCCGGCGCAGACGAACAGCGCGAGCGCCGCGCAGAGCAGGATGTTGCGGAAGCTCCGGACGCGCGCGACCTCGCGCCGCTCCTCGAGCGTCGCGGCGCGCAGCGTCGCGATGACCGCCTCGCGGTCGACCTGCGCGAGCGGCCGGTCGGCGACGGCGACGGCCCCGTCCTCCTCCGCCGACGCGTTGGCGATCCGCACGAGCCGCTGCAGCCGCGGGTCGTCGGCGGGCAGGTGCGCGCGGGCGCGGGCCAGGATCGCCGGGAGCTGACCGACGAGGTAGCTCGCCGGCGC
>JAOPZG010000155.1 GCA_025964215.1 Conexibacter sp. | reverse complement strand
CCGCCGGCGAGCTGCGAGGTCGCGACGCCGACGGTGTCGCGCGTGCCGATCGACAGCGCCTGCAGCTCCCACAGGCACCAACAGGACGCGGCCTCGGCGAGCAGCATCCCCACCAGCCACCACGGCTTCAGGTTCGCCACCTTCGGGAACGCGCCCAGCACCTCGCCGATCGCCGGGGCGACGCCGTAGAGGACCAGTGCGGTGAGGGCGAGGGCCGCCGCGCGTCGCGCGAGGGACGGCATCGGCGTAGAGCGTAGAGCCCGCGGCGGCGCCGCGCGCGGCCGCTCAGACGGCGATCGCCGGCTGCCAGCCGGCGGCGCCGGGCAGGCGCGGGACGAGCAGGCACTCGAAGGCCCCGCAGTCGACGCGGACCTCCGCGCCGGCCTTCAGCCCGCCGGCCGCGGACGCGCGCTCGGGACGCAGGGCACGCAGCCCGAGCTGGGCATGTCCGCGCCGGGACGCCGCGGTGCAGAGCGCGCGCTCGGCGTGCTCCTGGCTCAGGCGCCAGCCCGCGGCCACGAGGGCCGCGCCATGCCACAGCTCCCAGCGCCAACGGCGCAGCCCGACCCGGTTCGGGGGCAGCGGATGGAGGGCGTAGGCGAAGTTGGGGCCGTCGACGCGCAGCGGCACTCCTCCAAGCTAGCGCGCCTGCGGCCGATATAGGGAACGTGGGGGACCGATCTCGTGCCTATGTCGCGCCGCTGGCGGTGCTCCTGCTGCTCACGCTCGGCCTGTTCGCGGTCCGGATGCAGCATCACGCGCAGGCCGCGACGGACGGGCGCGCCGTCGGCCACGTCACCGCGCAGGAGCGCGCGGCGACCTTCACCTTCGACCCCACGATCGCCCCGGCCGATCGCGACGCCTTCCTGACCGCCGTCGCCCACGCGCGGCCCGAGGCCCAGGCGCTGATCGCCACGATCGACGGGCTCGTCGACGTCCACGTCGCGCCGACGCGGGCCGGCACGGTCGGCGTCACGCAGTCGGTCGGCGACCGCTTCAGCGTGACCGTCAACCTCGGCGTCGTCTGGCGCCGCTACGGCCAGCGCGGGATCGACCGCACCGTCCTGCACGAGCTCGGCCACGTCATCGACTTCGCGCTCGTCCCGGCCGCGCTCGACGCGCAGCTCGACGCCGCGATCCCGCAGGGCTACGGCTGCGACGGCCAGAACTCCGGCGGCTGCGCGGCCACGGTCGAGCGCTTCGCCGAGTCCTTCGCCAAGTGGGCGACCGGCGACATCGGCGTCGACCTCTACATCGGCTACAAGGTCCCGCCGCCGAACGACCTCGCCACGTGGGGCGCGCCGCTGGTGGGCCTCGGCGGCGGCTAGCGCCCGGCGTCGCCGTCGCCGCGCAGCCGCGCGTAGACCGCGGTGTCCGCGCGCCGCCCCGGCTTGACGTAGGCGTTGCGCCGCACGCCCTCCAGGGCGTAGCCGCAGCGCTCGGCGACGCGGGTCGAGGCGACGTTCGCGACCTCGATGAGCAGCGTGAGCCGCTCGAGCCCGCGCTCCTCGAAGGCCCAGCGCGTGAGCTCCGCGACCGCCGCCGTGGCGACCCCGCGCCCGCGCGCGGCCGGGGCGACCGTGTAGCCGAGCTCCGCCTCGCCGGCCTCGGCGTCGATCGCGACCGCCAGCGCGAGGCCCAGGAACGCGCCGTCCGCCGGGTCCTCCACGGCGAAGGCCTCGCGCGTCCCGTCGCGCCGGCCCTCGTCGTAGCGCGCGAGCCACGCGACGGGGAAGCCGGGCTCCGGCGGGTCCGGGAAGCGCGTGAAGCGCCGGACGTCCGGGTCCTCGGCGAGCGCGGCGAAGCCGGCGAGGTGGGTGGCGCCGAACGGCGTCAGGCGCACGTCGAGGCTCATCGCCGGATCCTGCCAGGATGCGGGCGTGAGCGACGAGCGGCAGCGATCCGAGCTGGACGGCCTGGCCTACATCCGCGCGGTGCGCGACGGCGGCCTCGCGGCGGACCCGCTGATGCAGACGCTCGGCATCCGCGTCACGGAGGCCGAGCCGGGCCACGTCGTGATGGAGAGCACGCCGGACGCCGCGCACCTCAACCTCGGCGGGATGGTGCACGGCGGCTACCTCTCGACGCTGATGGACAGCGTCACGGGCTACGCGCTGCACACGACGCTCAAGCCGGGGGAGACGCCGCCGCACCTCGCGGCGTCCTACCGCTTCCTGACCTACGGCCGGCCGGACGTGACGCTCACGACGACCGGCACCGTCCTGAAGTCCGGCCGGACCGTCGGGCACGTCCGCGCCGAGATCCACGACGCGGACGGCCGGCTGGTCGCGACCGGTGAGACGACGCACGCGGTCGTCGGCACGGGTGCCGGCGGCCGCTTGCGTCCCGGTCCCTCGACCTAGCTACGAGGCGACGTTGGCAGCGGCCGGGGCCTGCTGCGCGTCCTCGGACTTGGAGTCCGCGGCCTTCGGGGCCTTGCGGACGACCTTCTCGCACGAGCCGTTGGGGTTCTCGGCGGTGGCGTCGGTGATCACGTCGACCGTGTCGAGGATCGCCGTGTCGCTCCCGTCGCCGCACGTGATCTTGTCGACCTCGCCGTCGCGGGTGCGGAACGTGTCGTTGCCGGGGCCGCCGTCGAGCGTGTCGCCGGTCGTGTCGACCTCGCCGTTCGGGCCGGGATGCACGTCGCCGCGCGCGAGCGCCCAGAGCGTGTCGTTGCCCTCGCCGCCGTAGGAGGTGTCGACGCCGAGGTTGGCGTAGATGGTGTCGTTGCCCGCGCCGCCGTCCTGGACGTCGTCGCCGGTGCCGCCGGCCATGCGGTCGTTGCCGTTCTCGCCGGAGGACGTGTCGTTGCCGCTGCCGCCGTAGATGCGGTCGCGCGAGTCGCCGCCCTTGAGCGTGTCGTTGCCCGCGCCGCCGAAGACGCGGTCGTAGGAGGTCAGGTCGCCGGTGTCGTTGGCGTCGCCGGTGATCGTGTCGTCGCCGGAGCCGCCGTTGAGCCAGTCGTTGCCCTGGACGCCCAGGATGGTGTCGTTGCCGGCGCCGCCGAAGATGCGGTCGTTGCCCTCGCCGCCGTTGAGCTGGTCGTCGCCGCCACGACCGAAGATGCGGTCGTTGCCGCCGTTGCCGGCGATCGTGTCGGTCACGTTCGTGCCGCGGAGGTGCTCGCCGCCGGGGCCGCCGGTGATGGTCGCCGCCAGCGCGCTGCCCGGCAGGATGGCCAGCGCCGCGGTGGCGCCGATGATGGACTTGCGGAAGTGCATGGTGATCTCGTCCTCCTGGTCGTTGCTTGCCTGCGACGGAGGTTCACCGTTCCTGAGGCACTTCCCAGCCGCCTCTCACCCAGTCCTCACGCTCCGTGAGGAGTTCATGAGAGGCTGCGCGCCCGCGCCTCCCACGCGGGAACCTGCGTCATCCTGATGTCCATGCCCCGGATCGTCCTGCCCCTCCTGCTGATCGCCCTGCTGCTGAGCGCCCTCGCCGGCGTCGCCATGGCCGGCACGATCACCGGCGGGCGCAAGGCCGACACGCTCTACGGGAGCCCGAGCGCGGACGTCATCAACGGGCGCGGGGGCGACGACACCATCTTCGGCCGCGGCGGCAACGACCGCCTCAACGGCAACGCGGGCGACGACACGATCGCCGGCGACGCGGGCAACGACATCATCAAGGGCGGGCCCGGCGACGACGTCCTGCTCGGCGGCGCGGGCAACGACCGCATCATCGGCGGCCCCGGGCGGGACCAGGTCTTCGGCGGGGATGGCAAGGACATCATCAACGTCCGCGACGGTGAGGTCGACACGGTCCACTGCGGCGCGGGCCGCGACATGGTGATCGCCGACGCGGGCGACGTCGTGGGCCGCGACTGCGAGGTCGTCCGGCGTGGGTGATCCGCCCGCCGCGGGGCCCGTCGTCCTGCTGGTCGACGACGACCCCGCGATCCGGCGCGCGGTCGGCGCCGGGCTCGAGCTCGAGGGCTTCACGGTCGTCGCCGCCTCGGGCGGGCGCGCGGCGCTGGAGGCGGCGGCGCGCGTGGCGCCCGCGGTCATCCTGCTCGACCTGAGCATGCCGGACCTCGACGGCCTCGAGGTCCTGGAGCGGCTGCGCACGAGCGGCGACCAGGTCCCGGTCTGCGTGCTCTCGGCGCGCGACGAGGTCGACGACCGCGTCGCGGGGCTCCAGGCCGGCGCCGACGACTACGTCGTCAAGCCGTTCGCGCTGGAGGAGGTCGTCGCGCGGCTGCACGCGCTGCTGCGCCGGCGGCCGGCGGGCGCCGACGAGGCCCTGCAGGCCGGCGACATCCGGCTGGACCCGCGCTCGCGCGTCGCGCGCCGCGGCGAGCGCGAGCTCGACCTCACGCGCCGGGAGTTCGAGCTGCTCCAGCTCTTCCTCCGCCACCCGGGCGAGATCCTCGATCGCGCCCGGCTGCACGAGGAGGTCTGGGGCTACACCTTCGACCCCGGGACGAACGTCGCCGACGTCTTCGTCGGGTACGTGCGCCGCAAGCTGGAGCAGGACGGCGAGCCGCGCGTGCTGCACACGGTGCGCGGCGTCGGCTTCGTCCTGCGACCCTGACGGGCCTGTGCGCAGCCTCCGCGGTCGCCTCACGCTCGGCGTGCTCGTGGTCCTCGCCGCGGTGCTGGCCGCCGCGGGCGCCGCGGCGTTCCACGAGATCGACGCCTCGGAGCGCGCGACGCTCGACGACCGGCTGCGGCGCACCGCCGAGCTGACGCGGCCGACCGCGGTCGCCGCGGTCCAGCAGGAGGTGCCGGCCGACGACCCGCGCCTGGACGCGGTGCTGCGCGCCACGGGCAGCTC
>JAOPZG010000138.1 GCA_025964215.1 Conexibacter sp. | reverse complement strand
GCCACGGCTTGTGCGCGACGCCGCCCAGCGCGAGGCGCGCCTCGGAGACGCTGCCGTCGTCGTCGACGACGAGCACGGCCGCGACCGACGCCACGGCGAAGGCGTAGGAGGCGCGATCGCGCACCTTGCGATAGGAGCTCGCGGCGCTGCCCGGGAGGGCGGGGATCTCGATCGCGGTGACGATCTCCTCGCGCGCGAGCGTGGTGTCCTGCTCGGGCGTCGCGCCCGGCAGCCGGTGCAGCTCGCAGATCGGCAGCGCGCGCCGGCCGTCGGGGCCCTGGATGCAGACCACCGCGTCCAGGGCCGCCAGCGCCACCGCCATGTCGGACGGGTGGGTGGCGACGCAGTGCTCGGAGGCGCCGAGGATCGCCAGGTTGCGATGGTCGCCCTCGATCGCCGGGCAGCCGCTGCCCGGATCGCGCTTGTTGCAGGGCTTGGTCGCGTCCATGAAGTAGACGCAGCGCGTGCGCTGGAAGAGGTTGCCGCCGGTCGTGGCCATGTTGCGCAGCTGGCCCGAGGCCCCTGAGAGCAAGGCCATCGACAACAGCGGGAAGCGCTCGCGCACCGCCGGGACGGCCGCGAGCTCGGAGTTGCGCACGGCCGCGCCGATGCGCAGGCCGCCGTCGCCGAGCTCCTCGACCTGCCGGCGGTCCAGCGCGCTGACGTCGACCAGGGCCGCGGGCGTCTCGACGCCGAGCTTCATCAAGTCGATGAGGTTGGTCCCGCCGCCGAGCAGCTTGGCCTGCGGGTCGGCCGCGAGCAGGGCGACGGCGGCCTCGGGATCGGTCGCGCGGTCGTAGGCGAAGGCCTTCACGATGCCGCCCGGACGACCGCCGCCACGATGTTCGGGTAGGCGCCGCAGCGGCAGAGGTTGCCGCTCATGCGCTCGCGGACCTCCGGCTCGTCGAGCGTGACCGTCCCGGCCGCCACGTCCGCGGTCACGGCGCTGGGCCAGCCGTCGGCCGCCTCGGAGAGCACCCCGGCCGCCGAGCAGATCTGACCGGGCGTGCAGTAGCCGCACTGGTAGCCGTCGAGATCCAGGAACGCCTCCTGCAGCGGGTGCAGGTCGTCGGGCGTGCCGAGGCCCTCGATCGTGGTGATCTCGACCTCCTGCTGCGCGACGGCGAGCGCCAGGCAGCTGTTGATCCGGCGACCGTCGACGAGGACCGTGCAGGCCCCGCACTGACCGTGGTCGCAGCCCTTCTTCGCACCGGTCAGGTCGAGATGCTCGCGCAGCGCGTCCAGCAGCGACGTGCGGACGTCGAGCACGAGCCGGTGCTCGATCCCGTTGACCCGCAACGTGACCGGCAGCGTGCGCTCAGCGCTCACGACCTTGCCTTGGCTCTGCGGTCATCGCCATGCCGGGTCGGGTCGAGCACGCCCTCGCCGTTCCCGGTCGGTCCTCCTCGGCATGCTCGCGACGGCCCGTGTTGGCGCGTCGGCGGTCGGCGTGCCGAGTGACGGCGGCGCCCGCGCGCGCTGACCTAGCTTCGGCGCAGAGGCTCGTGGTAGACGGCCTCGACGTTGTAGCCGTCGGGGTCGAGCACGAACGCGCCGTAGTAGCCGGGCGAGTACTCGGTCCGGACGCCGGGGCCGCCGTTGTCGGTGGCGCCGGCGGCGATCGCGGCGTCGTGGAAGGCGTCGACCTGCTCGCGCGAGTCGGCGGCGAAGGCGATGTGGCCGCCGCCGCCCACGGGGTACTTGGTCGAGATCGCGAAGTCGTCGAGGTCGTCGGGGCCGAAGGCGACGTCGCGCGCGTCCTCGCTCCACTCGCCCAGCTCGGCGAACCCGAGCGGGGCGAGCGCGGCCAGGTAGAAGCGCCGGCTGGCGCGCAGGTCGCTGACCCCGATGGAGAGGTGGTCGATCACGATGCGTCGGCTGGGCATGCCTCAGAGGTACCCGTCAGCGCGTCGATCCCTCACTTCAGCCGCAAGCGGACGGATCTCTGAGTTTCGTTTGGGCCGGCGTCCGGCGGGCACCCATTGCGCTACTCACCGGTGGGAAAGCGCTGGTGGTTGTTCCGCAACCTGTGCAAGGGGATGATGGTGTGCCGTGGACGATGATCGCCGGCGAGCCGATGGAAGCGCGTCCCGGGGTGGGACGGCCCGTCGACCTGGTCGCTGAGCAGGCGTGCGGGCTGGCTGGGGTTCGGGGTGCGCTCGTGGTGGGCGCCGACGCCCGGGTCCTCGCCGCGGCCGGCGACGGCGCGGAGTACCGCGGCGCCGTGGTCGCGGCGGAGCAGCTCGACGATCTTGGGGTCACCGCGCAGATCGCGGTCCGAGAACCGGATGGCACGGAGCTCGGCGCGATCGCGGTGATCGCCGACGACGACGCGCCCTCCCTCGACGACGCCCTCCGCGGCCTCGCCACGCTCGCCGGCCTCAGCTGGCGAGCGAGCGAGCGCGCCGATGCCGTCGATCGCGTCTTCGCCGCCGGCGTCGACGCGCTCGGCCGGCTCCTGAGCCTCCGCGACGGCTACACCGGCGACCACGGCGAGGAGGTCGTCGCGCTGTGCGAGCGGATCGCCCGCCACATGGAGCTCCCGCCCGCGACCATGCGCGAGCTGGACATGGCCGCGCGCCTGCACGACCTCGGCAAGATCGGCGTCCCCGACGTCATCCTCCACAAGCCCGGCAAGCTCACGCCGTCGGAGTGGGAGGTCATGCGCAAGCACCCGGCCTGGGGCGCCGAGGCGCTCGCCAGCGTCCCCGGCGGGGCGGGCCTCGCCGCCGCGGTGCGCGGCCACCACGAGCGCTGGGACGGGCGCGGCTACCCGGACGAGCTCAGCGGCGAGGAGATCCCGATCGCCAGCCGCGTCATCGCGGTCGCCGACGCCTGGCACGCGATGACCTCCAACCGCTCCTACCGCCGCGCGCTCGACGACGAGCACGCACGCCAGGAGCTGTGCGACGGCGTCGGCACCCAGTTCGACCCCGAGGTGGTCGACGCGCTGCTGGCCGTGACGGCGGC
>JAOPZG010000132.1 GCA_025964215.1 Conexibacter sp. | reverse complement strand
GGCGCGCGAGTCGCGGATGGTGCTGAAGGTCGCGCTCGCCGCCGGCCTCGCGCTGATCGTCCTGCACGGCCTCGACCGCCAGCTCGGCAAGGTGACCGACGGCACCAACATGGCCGGCGTCGACCTGCCGGACCTCGACGGCGTCCGCACCACGCGCGCCGACGCGCACGCGCTCGAGGACCTCGCCGCCGCCGTCGGCCGCCGCTCGAGGCCCGGCGACCCGATCCTCTCGGCGCCGCCGCGCTACGACCGCGTCCGCGTCGGCGACACCATGTTGTACACCGTGCTCGATCGCACGGACCCGACCCGCTACGACGTCGTCCAGCCCGGCGTCGTCACGACCGCGAAGGTCCAGCGCGAGATGCGCGCCGCCCTGGAGCGGACGCGGACGCAGCTCGTCGTCCGCTGGCTCGCGCCGGTCGCCGAGCAGGCCGAGGACAACGGCTCCGGGAAGTCCTCGGGCGTCACGCTGCTCGACCGGTACATCGACGGCCACTACGTGCGCGTCGGGCGCTTCGGCGACTACCTGCTGCTCACCCGTCGCTAAAGATCGGGGTCGCGCTACAGGTCGCGCCGCGCGAACGCCCAGCCGGCCGCGGCGAGCACGAGCGCGAGGTAGACGATGGCCCACGGGATCAGCAGCGGGCCGGCGTCGTGCGAGCCGCCGAGCGGGCCGAGCTGGACGATCGCGCCGGTGACGCCCGGCACGTCCTGGACGAGCAGGCGCAGCGCGTCGCGGTAGAGCGCCTCGAAGGGCAGGACCCACGAGGCGGTCGAGGCGATGTGCTGGAGCGTGGGGGAGGGGATCGCGTCGCCGATCGCGCCGAGCAGCCCGGCGAGCAGGCCCGCGCCGTAGGCCATCAACATCAAGATGCCGTTGGCGGTCGCGCCGAGGAAGACCGAGCCCAGCAGCGAGAGCGCGGCGACCAGGACGGCGCCGAAGGCGAGCCGGAACGCGGAGCCGAAGGGGTGCGCGGGCCACCAGTCGCCGATCGCGCCGGTGATCAGGATCGCGCCGAAGTACACCAACAAGACGTAGAGCGCCGCGACCGTCGCGGCGGCGAGGAAGCGGCCGAGCAGGTACTGCCCGCGGCCCAGCGGCCGGACCACGAGCGGCTGCAGCAGCCCGCGCTCGGCGTCGCCGCGGACCGCGCCGGCGGTCAGGAACGTCGCGAGCACGACGCCGAGGAAGAGCCCGCCGAACATCGCGAGGCCGACGATCGTCGAGCCCGCGAGCGCGGTCGCGTCGAGCCCGTCGTCGTTGTCGCGGAAGCCGCTCAGGTCGTCGAACAGCGCGTGGCAGCCCCACGCGTAGAGCCCGCCGAAGACGACGGTGAGCACGAGCACGACGAGCAGCACGCGGCGCCGCAGCGCCTCCTGGAGCGCGTGCTGGGCGACGATCCAGACGCCGCTCACCGGGCGTCCGCCACCGTGTCGAGGTAGACGTCCTCCAGCGTGGAGCGCGTCACGCGCACGCCGAAGACCTCCTCGCCGGCGGCGACCAGCTCGGCGACGATCCGCGGGACGTCCTCGCGGCCGCCCTCGAAGCGCCGCACGCCGCCGGCCAGCTCGACCTCCACGCCGCTGCCGCCCTCCAGCTCGGCCGGCGTGCCGGCCGCGACGACCAAGCCCTTGTCGATGATCACGACGCGGTCGCAGACCTGCTCGACCTCGCTGAGCAGGTGCGTGTTCAAGAGGACCGCGACGCCGCGGCGGCGCAGCTCCTCGAGCAGGTCGCGCACCGTGCGCCGGCCGCCGGGGTCCAGGGCGCTCGTCGGCTCGTCGAGCAGCAGCAGCCTCGGCGATCCGACCATCGCCTGCGCGAGGCCGAGCCGCTGCTGCATGCCCTTCGACATCGCCTCCACGCGCGTGGTCGTCTCGCCCTCCAGCCGGACGAGCTCCAGCAGCTCGCCGCGCTCGCGCGCGCCGCCGTCCGACCCCGTCAGCCGCTGGTGCAGGACGAGCACCTCGTCGGCGGTGCACCAGCCCGGGAAGCGGAAGAGCTCGGCGAGGTAGCCGAACGGCCGCGCGACCGCGACCTCGCCGCCGCTCGGCCGCACCAGCCCGCAGGCGATCTTCGTCAGCGTCGACTTGCCCGCCCCGTTGGGCCCGAGCAACCCCACCAACTCGCCCTCGCCGATCACCAGGTCGACGCCGCGCAGCGCGTCGTGGCGGCCGTAGCGCTTGCGCAGGCCGGCGATCGCGAGCGCGCGGGGGCTCACGCGGTCAGGACAAGCGGCGCGCCGCCGGTGATGACGATCGTGTGCTCGGCGTGGGCCGAGAGCGAGCCGTCGGCGGTGCGCACGAGCCACTCGCCGTCCTCGACGATGTCGCCCTCGCCCGCGGCGATGATCGGCTCGATCGTGATGACCAGGCCCTCGGTCAGCGTCGGCGACGGGCCCGGCTGCGCGGTCGAGTAGACCGTCGGCTCCTCGTGGATCCGGCGGCCGATGCCGTGGCCGGTGAGCGCGTAGCAGACCGAGTAGCCGCGCCCCTCGATCTCGGCCTGGACGGCGACGCCGATGTCGTTGACGGTCGCGCCGGCCGTGGCGACGGCCATCCCGCGCTTGAGGCCGGTCTCTGCGGCCCCGACGAGCTTCAGCGCCGACGGCTTGACCTTGCCGACCGGGACGGTGCGGCAGGCGTCGGCGTAGAACCCGTTCAGCTCGGCGGTGACGTCGAGCTTGACGAGCTCGCCCTCGCGCAGGCGGCGCGGGCCGGGGATCCCGTGGACGGCCTCGTCGCCGACCGAGATGCAGATCGCGCCCGGGAAGTCGTAGTCGAGCTGCGGGCCGGACTGCGCGCCGTGCGAGGCGAAGACGCGCGCGGCCGCGTCGTCGAGCTCCTTGGTCGTGATGCCGGGGCGGACGAGCTTGCGCAGCTCGCGGAGCGTCTGGGCCACGACCGCGCCGGCGGCCTTGAGGCCGGCGAGCTCTTCGGGGGTGTCGGCGGACATGGCGTCAAGGGTACGATCCTGCGCTCGTGGCCGTCCGCCTCCTCCTGCTTGCCGCCGCCGTCTCGCTCGTCGTCTTCGGCACGGCGCGTGCGAGCGCGCACCGCTCGTGCGACGACGGGCGTCGCGAGGCGTTCCAGATCGGCGCGAAGAAGCGGCCCGCCACCGACGCGGCGCAGGCCGGGTCGCAGATGATCGAGCACTGCCGCGGCAGCGAGCAGCTCGTCGACGGCGCCTCGGCGTTCCTGCGCGCCGGCGCGATCGGCCCGGCGGCGACGATCGCGGCCGCCGCCGTCCGCCGCGAGCCGCAGCGCCGC
>JAOPZG010000120.1 GCA_025964215.1 Conexibacter sp. | reverse complement strand
CGGCAGCCTGCGAGACGTTCGGGCTGCTGCCGTCCTCGCGCCACTGGGCGTAGGTGCCGGCCCAGCACTTCTTCCAGGCGTCGTGATCCCACTTCACGGTCGGAGTAGCCGGCCCGTTGCTGATGGCGCCGGCGTGCTGGACCGCCAGCGCGGGGCTCGCAGCGAGCCCGGCGGTGGCGATGGCGATGGCGGCAGCGGTGTGGAGCTTCTTGGTGATGGTCATGGTCACCCAACCGCCGCCTAAGAGAAGACTTACGCGGCCCGCGAAATCTCTTCCGTAGTGACCGGAGGGTCAGGCGGCCAGCTCCACGGCGGGTTCGGCGGCCGCCTGCCGCTGCGGCTCGATGCGACGGGGCAGCACGAGTCCGACGACGACGAGGCCGATGCCGAACATGATCGCCGCGTAGGTGAACGCGGTGGTGTAGCCGTGCACCTGGGCAGCGCCGACCACGCCCGGTCCCTTCCCATGGCTCGAGACGTAGCTCGAGGAGGCGCCCGCGAAGATCGTCGACAAGACCGCGGTGCCGACCGCGCCGCCCACCTGCTGACAGGTGGTGACCATGGCCGATGCCACGCCCGCCTCGTTGCGGGCGACGCCGAGCGTCGCGGTCGCGAACGACGGCGCAAAGATGCACGGCATCCCGATGCCGATCAGGATCAGGCCGGGGAGGACGTTGGCGACGTATGTGGACGACGGCTCCAGTTGGGCAAAGAAGAGCGCCATCGACACGACGCCGAGCGTCATCCCCGTCATGACGATCGGGCGCACGCCGACGCGCGGCAGCACGCGGGTCTGGATCGTCGGCGCGACGATGAAGATCATCAGCGTCATCGGCAGGAAGCCGAGCCCGGTCTTCAGCGGCGAGTAGCCGAGGTTCAGCTGCATGAAGTAGGTCAGGAACAGGAAGACCGCGAAGACGCTGGAGCCGGCGATGATGATCGCGGCGAACGCCCCGCCGCGGGCCCGGTCCCACACGATGTGGAGCGGCAGCAGGGGGTTGGGGATGCGCCGCTGGCTCAGCACGAAGGCGGCGAGGAGCACGACGCCGGCGGCCAGGGAGATGACCGTGGTGGCCGCCTGCCAGGACTCCGTCTCGGCCTCGGAGAACCCGTAGACGATCGCGAACAGACCGGCGCCGGCGAGCACGACGCCGGTCCAGTCGATGCGCGGATGCTCGAGCGGTCGCTCGTTCACGAGCAGCCGCAGCGCCGCGAAGACGGCCGGGATCGCGATCACGAGGTTGACGTACATGCACCACCGCCACGAGAGCGCGTCCGTGAGCGCGCCGCCGAGCAGCAGGCCGACCGACGCGCCGGCCGTCGCGACGGCGGCGAAGATCCCGAAGGCCTTCGCGCGCTCGGGCGAGTCCGCGAACGTGACGGTGAGCAGCGAGAGCGCCGACGGGGCGAGCAGCGCGCCGAACGCGCCCTGCAAGGTGCGCGCGACGACGAGGACGCCGAAGGAGGGCGCGAGGCCGCCGAGGACCGAGGCGATCGAGAAGCCGATCAGGCCGCCGACGAAGGTCCACTTGCGGCCGAAGAGGTCGCCAAGCTTCCCGCCGACGAGCAGCAGGCTGCCGAACGCGAGCGCGTACGCGGTGACGATCCACTGGCGGTTGCCCGTCGAGAAGCCGAGGTCGCGCTGCGCGGAGGGCAGCGCGATGTTGACGATGGTCGAGTCGAGGACGACCATCAGCTGGGCCACTCCGAGGAGGGCGAGGACCGCCCACCGATTGGGCTCGGCGGCGCGGGTCTGGGCGTGGGGCATCGCTTGAGGGTACGAAGCGCGCGCCCGCCCCGATCTCGCGTGTCCGTCAGTCGATCGTGCCGCCGAGGCGCTCGACGAAGCTCTTGGCGTTCTTGCGGTAGACGCGGGCGACGTCGAACTCCCAGAGCTTGCCGTCCTCGAACTCGATCTTGAGGTGGGAGACGTAGCCGGGGTCGAAGGTGATGGACTTGACCTCGCTGCGCGGGACGACCGCGAGCGCCTTGTCGGTGGGCTTCGGCGTGAACCCGGTCCGGGTCTTCACGACCGCGAGGTCCTGCTCGCTGGCCGCGAGGTAGCCGATGCTGCCGAACGACGGGAGGTCCGGGACCTGGTCGCGCTTCGCGGTCACCGCGTTCGCGGCCAGGGTGCCGACGAGGCCGCCGAGCTGCCCGCCGGCGACCTTCGCGGTCATCTTCTTCGTCAGCCCCTTCGCGGCGACCAGCGTGCCGGCGATCTCCGGTGCCCCGAGTGCTGCGCTTGCGTCTGTGGCCATCGCCGGACCCTAGGAACGCGCGGGACGGCGCGCATCGGGGGTTTCCACATCGCGCTACGCGGCGCCTCCGGCGCCGTGGCGCAGGCCGTCGACGAGCAGGGCGACCATGCGGCGGCTGTAGTCGAGGCCGCCGTCGGGCACAGGGAGGCAGAGGCTGGCGACGGCGGTCAGGAGCTCTCTGGGGTCGACGTCGGAGCGGATCTCGCCGCTCGCCGCCGCGGCTTCGAGCAGCGATTCGAGGGCGGGGCCGAAGCGCTGCCAGAAGTGCTCGGCCAGCCCGGCGAACGCCGGCTCGCCCTTGTGCAGCGCGGTCGCGAGCCCGTCCTTGGTCGCGAGGAACTCGGTGTAGCGGTCGAGCCAGCTCGCGAGCGCCTCACCGGGCTCGTGGGCCGCGGCCAGGGCGGGCGCCGCGTCGGCGCAGGCGTCGATCTCGCGCTCGAGCACCGCCACGACGAGGTCGGCGCGCTGCGGGAAGTGCCGGTAGAGCGTGCCGACGCCGACGCCGGCCCGGTCGGCGATCTCCTTCGCCGGCGCGTCCACGCCCGCGGTGGCGAAGACGGCCTTCGCCGCTTCGCGCAGCGCGTCGCCGTTGCGTTGCGCGTCGGCGCGCCGGCGGCGCTGCGCGGGTGCTGCGTTCTCGGCCACGTCCGGGGATCCTCCGCTTGCGTTCCGGAAAGCCGTTCCGTATAGTTCCGGAAAGATGTTCCGCTTCGGTCGGAGCATACTCCCCAGGAGCGACACCATGCACTACCGCACCCTCGGTGGCACCGGCATCAAGGTCAGCCCGTACGCGCTGGGCACGCTGATGTTCGCCACGTCGATCAGCGACCAGAGCCACGACGACTCGATCCGGGTGATCCACAAGGCGCTGGACGCGGGGATCAACCTCGTCGACACCGCCGACGGCTACGGCGACTCCGAGGAGATCGTCGGCAAGGCGCTCAAGGGCCGCCGCGACAGCGTGGTCCTGGCGACGAAGTTCACCCGCCCGATGGGCGAGGACCCCAACCGCCAAGGCGCCTCGCGGCGCTGGATCACGACCGCGGTCGAGGACTCGCTGCGCCGCCTGCAGACCGACCACATCGACATCTACCAGCTCCACCGACTCGATCCGAGCACCGACATCGAGGAGACGCTCTCAGCACTTTCGGATCTGATCCGCGGCGGCAAGGTCCGCGCGATCGGCTCGTCCACGACGCCGGCCTCCGACATCGTCGACGCCCAGTGGGTCGCCGAGCGGCGCGGGCTGGAGCGCTTCCGCACCGAGCAGCCGCCCTACTCGATCCTCAACCGCGGCATCGAGCGCGAGATCCTGCCGCTCGCCCAGCGCTTCGGGATCGGCACGCTCGTGTGGGGCCCGCTCGGGCAGGGGATGCTCACCGGCCGCGTCCGCAGGGGCCAGCCGACCGACGTGCGCCGCGCCGAGTTCCTCAAGGCGATGAGCGACGAGCGCCGCCTCGACGCCGTCGAGCGGCTCATCCCGCTCGCCGAGGAGGCCGGCCTGCCGATGACCCACCTCGCGATGGCCTTCGCGATCGCCCACCCCGGCGTGAGCAGCGCGCTGCTCGGCCCGCGCACGATGGCCCACCTCGACGACCTGCTCGCCGGCCTCGACGTCACGCTGTCGGACGAGCTCCTGGACCGGATCGACGCGATCGTCGCGCCCGGCACCGACGTCGGCACGCTCGACCAGGCCTACGTGCCCCCGGCGATCGAGCGCCTGAGCCTGCGCCGGCGGCCGCTCGAGGAGCGCGCCGCCGCCTGAGGCGCCGGCCTCTACGGCGCCGGGATCTGCTTGACGTTCGCGCCGTTCGCGTCGGTCCACGAGAGCGTGGCGCCGCGGCCCGCGGGCGCCAGCGTCCAGGCGCTCGGGTCCGTCAGCCCGTCGGTGAAGAAGGCGAACGCGCTCGAGTCGACGTCGGCGAAGCGCTTGGCGTTGCCGATGTCGAGCACCGAGAGCGTGGCGTTCGCGCCGGGCGTCGGCGGCACCTCGACCCAGCCCGCGTAGCAGGTGCTGGTGAGCCGGACGACCGGCACGGCGAACGAGCCGGAGCCGGGCGTCGCGGTGACGTTGAAGCCGAGTCCGTTGGAGGAGTAGAGGCGGAACGCCGCGATGATGGTGTTCTTGACCGGCGCGCCGCCGTAGGTGTGCGCGGTCGCGTTCTCCAGGACGGCGATCGCGCAGCGGCCGCCGGTCCCGACGAACCTCTTGACGGTGAAGTGCGGGTCGTTGTCGAGGTTCTCGCCCTCGGACGTGGTGTGCGTCTTGTCGCTGCACGCCATGAACTCGTTCTTGAACTTCTTGTCGCGGTAGAACCGGACGCCGCCGCTGACGTGCTCCTGCACGTAGTGGTGCGCGTCCAGCTTGGAGAGCTTGAGCACCTTCGCGCAGTACCCGGGCTTCGTCTTCGCGCCGGCGGCGGCGCCGGTCGCCAGCAGGGCGCACACGGCGAGCAGCAGCGCTGCGCAGAGCCTCATGTCAGTTGCCTCCGAGGCGCTGGGCCTTGAACGCCAGCCGGCCCGAGCAGTCCTTGCTCACGATCGACGACCTGCCCTTGGCGGTGTAGGTCACGGCGCCGGTCGCCTTGCCGTCGTGCACGGACACGGTCAGCCGCGTCGCGTCGCCGTAGCCGGGGCCCGACGACGTCGCCTGCTGGTCGACCTTGCCGCTCGCCGAGACCGCGCCCGCGGCGGGCACCGCGCGGCGCTCGTTCGCCGGCCGGTGCACGGGGTCCGCGTCGTTCCAGTAGGAGCAGACGACCGGCAGCGAGATCCCGGGCGTCCACGTCAGGCACAGCGCGCGCTTGAACGTGCCGTCGCGCATCGGGCAGTTGGCCATCATCTTGATCGCGAACGCCAGCTTCTTGCCCTTGGCCGGCGTGGTCGTGCCCTTCGTCGCCTTGCCGGCGTACCGCCCGGCGTCCGACGACGCGCCGGCGGCCACCGCGACCCCGACGGCGGCGACGACGACGAGGCTGAGCAGCAGGGCGAGGAGGGGCCGGCGCGCGAGCATCGCGCGACTCTAGTTCGTCTGGTCCGCGACGGATGGGGGGCGCATACGCGGAACCACGTAAGCGCCTTCCGTCCTGAGGATCAGCCCAGGTGCACGCTGTTCATGAAGATGCCGACGACGCGGCCCTTGTTGACGTTGAACGTCGTCTGCCGCGCGCCCGTGCCCTTGAGGTAATAGCCGAAGCCGCCGGCCTCGGAGTGGATGTGCGCGTAAGCGTGCTTGAGCTGCGCGGTCGTCGAGCCGAGGCCGATGCCCTTGGAGGTCGTGTACCGCGTGAGGGCCTGGTCGAACACGTAGGTGCCGCTCGCGGTCGTGCCGGCCCGGAGCGAGATCTGGACGACCTTGGGCTTGGCCGTCGTGGTGACCTGGGCGATCGTGAACGACGCGCTGCCGTTCGTCGCGACGGCGGCGTCCTTGGAGTAGACGCAGCCGGTGGTGGGGGAGCACACGCCACCCGTGCCCCACGCCTTGTGGGCCTTGGCGTAGGACGAGTTGAGGACCACGCCCGCGAGGGACGTGTTGGCGACGATCAGGCGCGACGTGGGCTGCGGCAGCGCGGCCTGGGCCACGGTGGGGACGAGCACGGCGAGCGCCGCGGCCGCGGCGAGGAGGCGGGGGAGCTTCATAGGTCCCCGAGGGTATGGCGTCCAGCGCGTCCGCCGAGCCGGTGCCGTGCGCCGATCCGCGTAGGTGGCCGCGCGCCTAGCCCACCGATGCCCGCGAGCGGCCCGGCAGCACGCTGTTGAGCTGGCTGCGCGACGTGATCCCGAGTTTCGGGAAGATGCGGTTGAGGTGGCTGGCGATGGTCCGGTGGGAGAGGTAGAGGCGCTGGCCGATCTCGCGGTTGCTCATGCCGGCCGCGGCCATCTGCGCGATCTGGAGCTCCTGCGAGGAGAGGTCGTCCCAGGCCTTGTCGGGTCGTGCGCCGTGGGTGACGCCGGCCGCGCGGAGCTCCTGGCTCGCGCGGGCGCTCCAGGTCGGCGCGTCGATGACGTCGAAGGCGTCGCGGGCGAGGCGGAGCGGGCCGCGCGACTCGATGACGCGGCGCTGGCGCCGCAGCCACATGCCGTAGAAGAGGTTCTGGCGCGCGCGGTCGAACGGGGAGCGCGGCGCGCCGGCGCCCAGCGCGCGGACGAACTCCTCCTCCGCCCGCTCGTCGGTGCTCAGCAGCGGGCGCGCGTAGTCGATCCCGGCCACGAGGCCGGGCGCCGCCGAGGCGGCGACGAGCTCGCCGAGCCGCGCCACGATCTCGCGGGCTTCCGCCTGGCGTCCGGTGAGCGCGGCGGCGTCGGCGAGGAAGCCGACCGCGCCGAACTGCTCGCGATGGTGGTGGGCCGCGTCGGAGCGGTGGAAGCACCGCGCGAGGTTGGCGAAGGCCTCCTCGTAGC
>JAOPZG010000091.1 GCA_025964215.1 Conexibacter sp. | reverse complement strand
AGCTCGCGGATCGCCTTGGCGGCGTCGCGCAGCGGGATGTGGTGGATCTGGATGTTCTGCCGCGTCGTGATGTGGCCCTTGTTGAGCGGCGCGTACTTCTCCACGACGTCGGCGAACGCGTCCATCTGGTCGGGCGTGACGCCGCCGAAGGGCAGCTTGACGCGGATCATCTGGACGTCCGGCTGGCGCTGGCCGTAGACGCCCTGCTTGAGGCGGAAGCCGATGAACTCGTTCTCGGGCGTGTCGCCGGCGAGGAACTTCTCGGCCTCGTTGTCGAAGTCGTCGAACTCCTGCGTGATCGCAGGGATGATCTGACCGGGGACGTTCTCGTAGACCTCGGGGTTCTTGAGGGTCCCCTTGCGGCCGACGGTGGTGGGCTCCATCCGGGCAAGGTAGCAAATCCCGATCGCTAATCCACCTTTTGACCCAGCCGTTGCGGCACGGGGGTTTTCCGCACGTTCTCGGTGCGAAAGCCGGGGTTAGACGGCGGCGCGGCGGCGCTCCAGCTCCGCGCGCTGGACCGCGTTGGCGGTGGCGGCGATCGCGCGATCGTAAGCGGCGGTCGCGGCGTCGATGGCGCCGGTGCGGCGCAGCAGCTCGGCGTGGGCGGCGTGGAGCGGGGCGTAGGCGCTCAGGCGGGGGTCGTCGAGCAGCGGGCGGACGAGCTCGAGGCCGGCCTCGGGCGCGCCGGCGAAGGCGAGCGCGGCGGCGCGGTTGACGCGGATCACGGGCGAGGGCGCGCGGCGGTCGAGCTCGGCGTAGAGCGTGGCGATCTCGATCCAGTCGGTCGCCGCGGCGTCGGCGGCGGTGGCGTGGAGGGCGGCGATCGCGGCCTGGAGCTGGTAGGGGCCCGGCTGTCTCGCGGCGATCGCCTGGTTCAGCGCGTGGGTGCCCTCGGCGATCCGTCCCTGGTCCCAGCGCGCGCGGTCCTGGCGGTCGAGCGCGACGTACTCGCCGCGCGCGTCGGTGCGCGCGTCGCGGCGGGCGTCCTGGAGCAGCATCAGCGCGAGCAGGCCGAGGACCTCGGGGTCGCCGGGCAGGAGGTTCGCCAGCAGGCGGCCGAGCCGGATCGCCTCGCCGCAGAGCTCGCCGCGCACCAGGCGGTCGCCCGCGCTCGCCGCGTAGCCCTCGTTGAAGACCAGGTAGATGACGGCCAGGACGCCGTCGCGGCGCTCGGGCAGCAGCTCGGGCGGCGGGACGCGGTAGGGGATCCCGGCGGCGGCGATCTTGCGCTTGGCGCGCGTGAGCCGCTGGTACATCGTGGGCTCGGAGACGAGGAACGCGTGGGCGACCTCGGCGGTCGTGAGGCCGCCGAGCGACTTGACGGTCAGCGCGACACGCGCCTCGAGCGACAGCGCGGGGTGGCAGCACGTGAAGAGCAGCCGCAGCCGGTCATCCGCGATGGGGGTCAGACCCCCGGCGGCGGGGTCGCTCAGCAGATCTGCGTCGTCCGCGCTCAAGGGGTCTGACCCCTCGCGCGCGGCGAGGGCGGCGAGGCGCTCGATGCGGTCGGCCAGCCCGCGCTCGCGGCGCAGCCGGTCGATCGCCTTGCGCCGCGCCGTCGTGGTGATCCACGCGCCGGGGCGCTCCGGCACGCCATCGCGCGGCCACGTCGCGACCGCGGCGGCGAACGCGTCCTGCACGGCGTCCTCGGCCAGCGTGAAGTCGCCGACCTGCCGGATCAGCGTCGCGAGGATCGCCGGGCCCTCCTCGCGGAAGGCCCGGCTGACGGCCTCCTCGACCATCGGTCAGACGCGGTCGTACACCATGACGGGCCGGACCTCGATCGAGCCGAACGCGGCCCCCGGGATCTTCGCGGCCCAGCCGAGAGCGGTGTCGAGGTCGGGCACGTCGACCAGGTAGTAGCCCGCGAGCATCTCCTTCGTCTCGGCGAACGGGCCGTCGGTGAGCAGCGTCTCGTCGTCGCGGACGCGGACGGTCGTCGCGGCGTCGATGCCCTCCAGGCCGTCGCCGGCGACCATCTGGCCGGAGGCCTGCAGCTCCTCGGTGAACGCCATGTAGGCGCCGTAGGTCGACGCGTCGCGGGGCGTGTCGGCCGGGGTGTAGATCAACAGCATGTACTGCATGGGTGCCCTCCAGGGCTCGGGTGTCGGTTCGTGGAGACGACGGACGGGCTCCGCCGATTCGACACCCTCGGGCGCCCCGAGGCAAACGTGGCGCGCTGGCGCTCGGCGCTACCGGCCCCAGGGCACGGGGTCGCCCCAGGGCGACGGCCCGTCGGGCTCGCGGCCCGTGGCCTCCAGCAGCGCGGCGCGCTGCCAGGGGTTCTGCTTGGGCGCCTCGGCGACGATCACCGGGGCGAAGTCGCGCAGGAACTGCTCCAGCGCCGCGACGACCGCGGCGGCCTCCTCCGGGGAGGCCGACGGGGCGACGATCTCCAGCTGGGGGCGGCGGTTGGGCACGGCGGGAACCCTACCTAGCGCCCGACGGCCGCGGCGAGCTCCTCGCCGGCCGTGGTGAAGCTCGCCTCGACGCGCCCGGCGGCGGTCTCGCCGTCTTCCGCGCGCAGCGCGTCGATGATCGCCGGGTGGCTGCTGTCGTCGTCGCCGAACGCCTTGCGCGTGAAGAGCCAGAGGTCCATCCGCCGCAGGCGCGGGAGCATCAGCTCGACGGAGACGAGCAGGTCCGGGTCGCCGGCCGCCTCCAGGATCACGCGGTGGAACGCGTCGTCGGCGGCGATCGCGTCCTGCACGCGGCCCTCGCGCAGGGCGGTCGTGAAGGCCGCGTCGCACGCGTGGAGGCGGTCGAAGTCGTGCTCGGAGAGCTTCCCGGCGGCGCGCCGGGTGGCGGCGCCGTGCAGCTGGGCGGAGGTCGCGAACGCCTCGCGCGCCAGCTTGAGGTCGAAGGGCAGTGGCTCGTCGGTCGTCGTCATCGCTTCTCCCGCAACGCTAGCCCTGACGGGAGGTGACGGAAGTGGGGCTACCTCTCCTGCCGAACTAGTCTTGGCCGCATGCCCGACGTCGCCGTCCTGGACCACGATGCGGTGCTCGCGGCGGTCTCGCCGCGGGAGGCGATCGACCGCACGCGCGACGCGTTCCTGCGCCACCGCCGCGGCGAGTGGCTGATGCCGAGCAAGGTCTACCTCGAGTCGCCGCCGCACGGCGACTTCCGCGCGATGCCCGCGCTCGGCGACGGGCTGGCGATCCTGAAGTGGATCTCGTCCTTCCCGTCGAACCCCGCGCGCGGGCTGCCGACGGTGCTCGGCGTGCTGCTGGTGAGCGACGCCGAGACCTCGGAGCCGGTCGCGATGCTCGACGCGCGCTCGGTCACCGCGCTGCGCACGGGCGCGGTCGCGCCGGTCGCCGCGCGGGCGCTCGGCCGGCCCGGCGCCGCGACCGCCGGGATCGTCGGCTGCGGACTGCACGGCGCGTGGACGGCCCGGTGCCTCGCGGCCGACGGCTACGGCCCGGGGATCTGCTTCGACCCGCGCCCCGAGGCGGCGGAGGCGCTGGCGAGCGAGTTGGGGTGGTCGGTCGGGACGCGCGAGGAGGCGCTCGCCGCCGATGTCGTCTGCTGCGTCACGCCCGGCGCGGAGGTCGTGGTCGACACCGGCGACCTGCGTCCGGGGCAGCACTACAACATGCTCGGCGCCGACGGCCCGGGCAAGGCGGAGGCGACGATCTCGGCGGTCGTCGCGTGCGAGCTCTTCTGCGACGAGTGGGCCCAGGCCTCGCACGGGGGCGAGCTGACCGGCGCCGTCGAGGAGGGCCTCGTCACCCGCGATCGCGTGACCGACCTCGGCGCCGTGCTCGCGGGCGAGGCGACGGGCCGCATCTCGCCCGAGGCCACCACGCTCTTCGACTCCACCGGACTGGCGATCCAGGACCTCGCGATCGCCGCGGCGGCCGTCGCGGCCTGGCGCGCCGGCCGGGTGGAGGCGCAGACGGTCAACATCTGAGCCACGCCGACTCAAGGGGTCTGACCCCTTGAGCCGGCGTGGTGTAGGGGGTCAGACCCCTAGCTGGCTGCGGGGCCGTGCTGGCCCTTGATCGACGGCGCGCCCGGGGCGACCTTGTAGGTCCAGGTCGCCGGCGGGAGCTTCTTGGTGGACTTCTTCTTGATGGTGTCCATCCGGACCATCTCGCAGGTGAAGCCGCCGGCGGTCGCCGTGACGGCGCCGAAGCCGTGGTGGTCGAAGTCCGCGTTGTCGACCTGCGGGTTGATGCCGCGCAGCGCGTCGATGAGCGCGGGCGACGTGCTGGGGTCCTTGTCGTTGCCCTGGATCTTCGTGCCGCCGCCGGCGTCGAGGTCGGTCTCGCCGAGCGACTGCGAGGTGATCGAGCCGCCGACCAGCTCGGTGGCGACCGTGTCGCCCGTCGCGCCGTCGCCCGTGCGCACGTCGCCGGCGATGAACGTGTGGATGTCGCCGGTGACGAAGACCACGTCCTTGATCGACTTGTCGCGGATGTGCGTGAGCAGCTCCTCGCGCTCCTGCGGGTAGCCGAGCCAGTTGTCGTAGGTGTAGTTCGCGCCGCCGAGCACGCGCGTCGGCATGATCGTGACCTCGTTGGCCATCACCTTCCACTTGGCGGTGGACTTGGTCAGCGCGTCCTTGACCCAGTTCATCTGCGGCCGGCCGAGGAAGTCGCGGGGCTGGTCGTAGTCGGCGCACGGCGCGACGACCGCGTCGTCGCAGGGCTGGTTGTCGCGGTAGGTCCGCTGGTCCATGATGATCAGCTCGACGTTGGCGCCGAACCGGAGCGAGCGGTAGAGCCGCTCGCCGCCGGGGAACGCGGGCATGTTCTCGAAGAACGCCTGGCGCCCGGCCTTCTTGCGCGCGAGGCTGAAGTGCTTGCCGGGCGGCAGGCCGCCGTCGGCCTGCTTGCCCTCGTAGTTTTCCTGCACCTCGTGGTCGTCCCTGAGCATCACCATGGGGAACTTGTAGTGCACGGCGCGCAGCAGCGGGTCGGTGCGGTAGAGCTGGTACTTGGCGCGGTAGTCGGCGAGCGTGACGGCCTCGCGGACGATGTCCGGGTTCTCCGGGTTCTCGCGACCGATCTTGTCGTCGCGGACGCCGGTGCCGCCCTTGACCGAGTGATAGCTCTCGGCGTAGATGTAGTCCCCGAGGCACACCACGAAGTCGTAGTCGCCGCCGGCCATGACCTCCAGGGCGTTGTAGTACCCGTG
>JAOPZG010000433.1 GCA_025964215.1 Conexibacter sp. | reverse complement strand
CGGCCCGCTGGCCGGCGCGACCGCCGTCGTGGACTCCTGCACGACCGTGGCCGACGTCGGCCCGTCGTCGCCCCCGCAGCCCGCGGCGGCGGCGCCCGCGCCGGCCAGCGCGAGCACCATCGCGAGCGGTGCTCCGACCCGCCTCACTGGCCGATCGAGAACATCGCCTCGAGGTCGTGCTCGGAGAACACCTCGAACGCGACCATCGTCTGCGTGCGGCTCACGCCGTCGAGCTTCACGAGCTGACCGGTGATGACCTCCGCGAGCTGCTCGTGGCGCGGCACGCGCACGACCGCCACGAAGTCCCACTCACCGGTGACGGAGTAGGCCTCGGCCACCCCGTCGAGGCCGGCGAGGGCGCCGCCGAGCGTCGACAGCGCGTCGCGCTCGGCCTCGATCAGGACGACCGCGTGGGTCATCGCAGCGTGTGGCTCTCGCCCGGCTCGAGCACGACGACCTCGGCGTAGCCGGCGTTCTGGACGTCGGACTTGAACGCCTGCGCGTCGGTCTCGATCGGCGGGAACGTGCCGTAGTGGCTCGGGATGATCTGGTCGGCCTTGATCAGCTCGGCCGCGGCGACCGCGTCGAAGCGATCCATCGTGTAGTGGCCGCCGATCGGGACGATCGCGAGGTCGATGTGGCCGCGCTTGGCCGGCAGCGCGAGGTCGCTGAAGAGCCCGGTGTCGCCGACGTTGTAGATGCGCTTGCCGCCCATCTCGATGACGAAGCCTGCCGGCGTGTTGACCGTCCCGCCCGGCGTCGTGGACGTGTGCCACGCCGGGGTCAGCCGCGCCGTGACGAAGCCGAGGTCGGCCGTGCCGCCGATGTTGGGGTCGATGAGCTTCTCGACGCCCGCCTCCTTCAGCTCGCCGGCGAGCTCGACGATCGCGACGACCGTCGCGCCCGTGCGCTTGGCGATCGCGACCGTGTCGCCGATGTGGTCGCCGTGGCCGTGCGTGAGCAGGATCGCGTCGGCCTCGACCTCGTCGGCGCCCACCGCCGCCTTCGGGTTGCCGGTGAGGAACGGGTCGATGAGCACCGTCTTGCCGTCGTGCTCCAGCGCGAACGCGGCATGGCCCAGGAACTTGATCTGCATCTACGTCGTCTCCTCTGCTTCGTCGGTCTTCTCTGCGAACAGCTCGCGTGCCAGCTCGAGCCCCACCGCGACGCCCACGAGCATGCTCAGGCGCGTCTCCTCGGCGATCAGGACGCGGAGCGCGGACTCGCGCTCCGGGCCGGCGGCCGTGTGCGCGACGCCGGTGATCTGGGCCTCGTGGGCCTCCCCGAACCAGCCTCCGGCCGACAGCGCCTCGTTGAGGACGCGTTGCAGGCCCGGCGCGGCGTGGGTGACGATCTCCTGCGCGTGGACGAACCGCTCGGGGTCGGTGGTGAGCGCCGCCACGGCGGCGTCGACCTCCTCGGCGGTGAAGCGTCGGTCGGGCACGTCAGGCCAGACTAGCCGGTGACCCGCCGCGCCCGTGATCGCTTGCGCCTACCGATGCGTGTCGGTCGTGCGCAGCAGCATGAGCCCGGCGAGCGCGCCGAGCAGCAGGCCGGCGAACCCGGCGACGGCGCTCGCGCCGTAAACGACGGCCGGCATGACCGCGACGGTGACGCCGATCACCAGGGCGCCGAGCAGGTCGCCGTCGTGCTCGACGCCGCGGCGCAGGCGCATGAGGTCCGGCAGCGCCCACGCGGCGATCATGCCGAGCGCCGCGCCCGGGGCGCCGAAGATGTAGTCGTCGACGTTGACCGCGGCGGCGATCGCGTTGCCACCCAAGCCGCAGGCGAGGAAGAGCGCGACGACGAGCACGGGGCCGTGGCGCAGCTCGAGCCGCCAGCCGAAGACGCCGATCGCCAGCAGCGTCGCGAGCTGGTACCACGCGTTCGGGTAGACGAACGCCGGCACGACGTACTTCCAGGCGTCGCTGTGGAGGTCGACCAGGCCGAGGTCGCGGTCGGCGACGAACGGCAGGACCAGGAACCCGACGAGCGAGAGCAGCAGCAGCGCGTAGGTGGCGTTCGGGCGGCCGGTCGGGTCGCCGCGGATGCCGGGGATCTCGTTCGTGCGCAGCGGGCTGAGCGTCGGCCGGACGGCGCGGCGCTGCGGGCGCGGAGCAGCCTCGCCGGCGCGGCGATCGATCTTCGGGGCTCGCTTCCGCAGCCGGGTCCCGCAGTACGGGCACTCGGTGATGTACGGGCTGACCTCAGACCCGCACTTCTTGCAGACCACGAACAGGTCGGGCGTCCCGGCCATCTCGATTCGATTCTAGGCCCCTGCGGGCGCCACCGGTGAGCGGCGGCGAAACTCGTCGCTCAGAACTCGGTGTCGCCGTCGCCGGCGGTCGCCGCGACGACCTCGGCCATGACCTCGCGAAGGTCGTGGTTGGCCTCGTAGACGACGACCTGGCGGGCCGCGCCGTTGCCGCGCGCGAGCAGGTCCTCGATGCCGTCGAGCTCCGCGGCGGACCCGAGGTCCTGCGCATGCTCGCGCAGCCGGTCGAGCAGCCGGCGGGCCAGCGCCTTGGTCGCGACGCGGCCGCTGGTCGGGAGGTCGACGAGCTCGCCGCTGAGCCCGTGGCGCGCGGCCAGCCAGCGGTTCTCGTCGAGCATCTGCCACGGGTACTCGCCGAGGTGCTTGCCCTCGTCGAAGTGCTCGGCGAGCTCCTTGACCATCGCCTGGATCAGCGCGGCGAGGCCGAGCGTGTGCTCGACGCGGGTCTGCGCGTCGCACGCGCGGATCTCGACGGTGCCGAGCTTCGGGTGCGGCCGGACGTCGTACCAGAGGTAGGTGTAGTCCTCCATCACGCCGCTGGCGACCATGAACTCGATCTCGCGCTCGTAGTCGGCCCAGTCGCGGTAGCTCGGCGGGACGCCCACGCGCGGGAACGCGCGGAAGATCGGCAGCCGCGTGGAGGCCATGCCCGTCCCGTCGCCGCGCCAGAACGGCGAGTTGGCGCTCAGCGCGAGCAGGACCGGCAGGTGGACGCGCATCCCGTTGGCGACGTGGATCGCCTTGTCGGGGTCGTCGAGGCCGACGTGGACGTGGAGCCCGAAGATCAGCTCCTGCCTCGCAACGAAGCGGAGCGCGTTGACGAGCTCGCGGTAGCGCAGGCGCGAGGCGATCCGCTGGTCCTCCCAGAGGGCGAACGGATGCGTGCCGGCGCTGCCGATCGTCAGGCCCCGCAGCGCGGCCGTGTCGTGGACCTGGCGGCGCAGCGCGCGCAGCTGCTCGCCGGCCTCCGCGGTGTTCGCGACCGGACGCGTCGCGATCTCCAGCACGGACTCCATCAGCTCGGGCTTGATCTCGCCGGCCGTGGCGTCGTTCGGCGCGTCCTCGAGGAGGGACTCGATCGCGTTGACCAGCTCGTAGGAGTCGGCGTCGACGATCATCAGCTCCTCCTCGATGCCGATCGTGTAGCTCGGCCCGGTGAAGTGATGCTCCATCTGCCGCCGCACCCTACCGACGCCTATGATCAGGAGTCCAAGCCATGACTCTTTTGGAGGTCTGACAGTGACCACCGACGTGCTCAGCGGATCGCGTCTCGAGGAGCTGCTCGGCGACGACGCCGACCTGCTGCTCAACCATCGCAGCACCACCCTCGACGCGTCCGAGCTGCACCTGCCGGGCCCGGACTTCGTCGACCGGGTCCTCCGGGACACCGATCGATCCCCCCGCGTGCTGCGCAACCTGCAGTGGCTGTTCGAGAGCGGGCGCCTCGGCGGCACCGGCTACGTGTCGATCCTCCCGGTCGACCAGGGCATCGAGCACTCCGGCGGCGCGAGCTTCGCGCCCAACCCCAAGTACTTCGACCCCGAGCGCATCGTGGAGCTCGCGGCCGAGGGCGGCTGCAACGCCGTCGCCTCCACCGTCGGCGTGCTCGGCGCGGTCAGCCGCAAGTGGGCGCACAAGCTGCCGTTCATCGTCAAGCTCAACCACAACGAGCTGCTCACCTACCCCAACGGCGCGGACCAGATCATGTTCGCCTCGGCCCAGCGGGCCGCCGACATGGGCGCGGCCGGCGTCGGCGCGACGATCTACTTCGGCTCGGAGAACAGCGATCGCCAGATCGTCGAGGTCGCCCGGGCCTTCGAGGAGGCCCATCGCCTCGGCATGTTCACCGTGCTGTGGTGCTACCTGCGCAATCCGGGCTTCGTCGTCGACGGCGTCGATTACCACACGTCCGCCGACCTCACCGCGCAGGCCAACCACCTGGGCGTGACGATCGAGGCCGACATCATC
>JAOPZG010000006.1 GCA_025964215.1 Conexibacter sp. | reverse complement strand
CCGCCGGCGGGCGGCTCCAGGGTCGGCGGGACCGCGAGCGGGCGCGAGCCGGGCAGGTTCTGGCCCCTCGCGCCGTGGTCGCAGGTGACGCCGTAGATGACGCCGGCGTCGTAGGTCGAGCCGATCGCGAGGCGGATCCGGTCGTCGCCGAGGTCGAAGATCGTGAACGTCAAGAACCGCCGAAGCGCGTGGCGGAGACCGCGCAGCCGTCGAGGTTCGCCGCTGACCGTCTTCTTGCCGGCGCGGCTCAGGGCGACGACGCGCCAGGAGCACGCCGCGGGCGTGGGCGGCGCGGTGAGCGTGAAGTCCCGGCTCGCGCCGGCGGGCATGGTCGCGGTGGCGGGCGTCAGCGCCGTGCCGTCGGCTCCCACCCGATCGGCGGTCAGCTCGCGGGCGCGGCGCGGCCGAGCCGGCCCGCGATCAGCCGCCGCAGCTGCTCGGCCTCCGGCAGCTTCATGGCGAGCACGATGGAGGCGTAGGTCACGACGCCGGCGCTCAGGCCGCCGCCGACGGAGATGACCTGGCCGATGAGCCCGCGGCCGAAGACCCAGTCGAGCGCGACCCATCCGACCCAGGCGGCGATCCCGAACCAGACGGCGGCGATCACCATGCAGAACACCGCCTCCAACGTGTCCCGCAGCTCGAGCATGTCGTCGAGCTCGCGCTACAAGTAGAAGTACTGCGAGGCGGCGAGCGCGAGGTCGGCGATCGCGGTGCCGGCCACGACGCCGCCGACGCCGATCGGGACGAGCGCGATCGAGAAGCCGATGTTCACCTCCAGGTTGGCGACCGAGAGGTAGGTCACCGCCCACGGCTTCTGGAGGCTGAAGAACGAGCGCGTCAGCAGCAGGTTCACGCCGCTGAACGGGAGGCTGAAGGAGAACCAGAAGAGCGCGGTCGCGACGAGCGTCGTGTCCGACGGCGAGAACTCGCCGCGCTGGTAGACGAGGCGGATCATCGGCGTGGCGAGCACGAGCGTCGCCGCCGCGGCGGGCAACAGCATCAGGAAGATCAGGCGCAGCCCGTTGCCGATCGTCGCGCGCAGGCCGACGAGGTCCTGGCGCGCGGCGAGGCGGCTCAGCTGCGGGAAGAGGACGGTCGCGATCGCCACGCTGAACATGCCCTGCGGGAGCATGTACAGGCGGAACGCGGCCTCGATCGCGCGCGGGCCCTCCTCGGAGACGTAGCCCGCGAGGTAGTAGTTGGCCAACGCGTTGAAGTTGATGAGGCCGAGGCCGAGCGTGACCGGCAGCATCAGGACGAAGACGCGCTTGACGCGCGGGTCGCGCCAGTCGAAGGACCACTCGAAGTGGAAGCCCACGGTCTTCAGGACCGGGATCGCCATCGCGAACTGGACGCCGGTGCCGACGAGGATCCCGATCGCGTAGGCGTACAACTGGCCGTCGCCGTGGAACAGCGGCCGGGCGCCGACCATGAACACCATGATCACGATGTTCCACACCAACGCGGAGAGCGCGGGGATCGAGAAGTGGTCGTAGGCCTGGAGGATCCCGACGACGAGCCCGTTGAGCCCGAGGATCAGGACGATCGGGAACAGCACCTGGCTGAAGCCGACCGCGAGGTGGTCGGCGTGGGCGGAGAACTTGCCCGGGGCGACCGCGGGCACGAGCCATCCGGCGGTCAGGATGAACACGATCGTGATCGCGGTCAGGACGACCAGGATCACCATCAGGAGCGTCGAGGCGAGCCGGAACGCCTCGCGCTTCTTGCCCTCCTCCTGGAGCTCGGTGAAGATCGGGACGAACGCGGCGCTGAGGGCCGAGTCGGCGAAGAGCGAGCGGACGACGTTCGGGATCGCGAACGCGAAGGTGAACGCGGAGAACGCCGGGGTCAGGCCGAAGAAGGCGGAGGCGAGGACCTCGCGCATCAGGCCCGCGACGCGGCTGAGGCCGGTGAGGATCGAGAAGATCGCGGTGTTGCGCGCGAAGGAGCGCCGCGGTGGCGGGCCGCCTCCCGGGGCCGCCTGGGTGCGGTCGCCCGCGGGTGGTGCCTCGCTCGTCACTGGGCGCGGATGGTAGGGCGCGGACCGGGTGGTTCACCCAGCCCGACGTTGTCGACCCAAGCTCGCTAGAATCATGCGTCGCTCATGGCGAACATTCACTCGCAGAAGAAGCGCATCCTCCGGGCCGAGCGTGAGCGCCTGGAGAACCGCCGCTACACGTCCACCATCAAGACCTACTTCCGTCGCCTCGAGGCCACGGTTGCCGAGGGGGACGATGCGAAGGCCGACGCCGAGCATCGCGACCTCGTGCAGACGATCGACAAGGCCGTGAAGCGCGGCGCCTTGCATCGGAACACGGGCAACCGCAAGAAGTCCCGCGCCGCCCGCGTTCGCGCCGGCGCGCCTTCGGCATAGCTTCGCCGCGCGACTGAGAGGTCGCTTCTCACGCCTTTTGACGGCCCCCGGTTGCGGGGCCGTTTGTGCGTGGGGGCGCGGCCCCGCGGCCTCGGGCTAGCGCGCGGCTGCCATGCGGCCCAGGGCGCGGATCGCGGTCGTGTCGTGGTCGAGCTCGCTGAGGCCGCGGGTCTGGAGCTCGAGGTCGGCGAGGGTCTCGATCGCGCGGCGCAGCGCCTCGGGGTCCGTCGCGCGCGCCTCCTTGATGCGGCGGTCGAGCGCCCACGGGCTGCCCTTGGTCGAGGACTTCACCTGCGCCGGGGACTCCCCCGCCTCCAGCCGGTCGGCGATCGCGAGCACCTCGCGCAGCCGCCGCGCCATCAGCGGGATCAGCCGGCCGACCGCCTCACCCTGCTCGCGCAGCTCGAGGAAGGCGAGGAAGACCGCGCGGCGGTCGCGGGCGACGAGCGCGTCGACGAGGCCCCAGACCTGGATCTCCGCGGAGTCGGCCGCCGCGTCCGTGATGTCCTCGGCGACCAGCCGCGCGCCCGGGCCGTGCTCCAGCGCGAGCTTCTCAAGCTCCCGCAGCAGCCGCTGCTGGCGCTCGCCGACCTGCGCGACGAGCACCTGCGCGGCGGCCGGCTCCAGCTCGATCCCGAGGCGCTTCGCCTCCGCCATCGCCCACTTCGGCAGCTCGCGCGTCTTGACCGTCGGCTGCTCGACGACGTCGCCGCCGGCCTTGGTGACGGCCTTCGGCAGCGCGGCCGGGACCTTCGCGCGGCCGTCCTCGCGCGCGAAGAACGCGACGGTCGTGTCGGGCGCGAGGTTCGCGAGCGCGGGCACCACGTGCTGCTCGACGTCGGCCTGCTTCCAGCGCTCGGCGCCGTCGACCACGACGAACCGGCGGCCCATCGCGAAGGTCATGGCGTTGAGCGCGAGGCCGACCGCCTCGGGCG
>JAOPZG010000661.1 GCA_025964215.1 Conexibacter sp. | reverse complement strand
GTCGCGGTCCCCGCGCCCGCCGCCGCGGATCCCGCCGCGCCCGCGGATCCCGCGGGCCCCGCCGGCCCCGACCCCAGCCCCGGCCCGGTCTCCGTCAGCTTCCCGACGACGATCCGCGACGCCTACGCGATCGGCACGGTCACCGTCACCGACCTCTGGGTCGATCCCGTCAACGGCTCGGACGACGCCTGGGGCACCACGCGCGCCACCGCGCTGCGCACCCTCGACGCCGCCTGGCGCCGGATCCCGCAGGCCACCACGCTGAGCACCGGCGTCCGGATCCGGATCCTCCCCGGCACGATCGCCGCGGGCGACGCCCCCAACTACTGGGAGGACCGCTGGGGCACCGCGAGCGCGCCGGTCATCGTCGAGGCCGAGGACGGCCCGGGCACCGCGCACCTCCCGCCGATCAACGCCTATGGGTTGCGCTACGCGTACTTCGTCGATCTCGGCGTCGAGGATCCCGACGACCCGTTCCACTGCGAGCGCTGCGACCACCTGCTGCTGCGCGACGTGACGATGCACGGCTCCGACGCCCACGAGACGGTCAAGGTCAACCAGTCCACGAACGTGTTCATCGAGGGCTCCACGATCGGCGGCGCCGACGACAACGCCATCGACTTCGTCGCGGTCCGCGGCGGTCACATCCGGGCCAACACCGTCGGTCCGGCCGGCGACTGGTGCTCCTACGCCAAGGGCGGCTCGGCCGACCTCGTCGTCCAAGGCAACCACTTCGACGACTGCGGAACCGGCGGCTTCGTCGCCGGCCAGGGGACGGGCCTGCAGTTCATGGAGGCGCCGTTCACCCACTACGAGGCGTACGGGATCGCCGTCCTCGACAACCTGATCACCGGCATGCAGGGCGCGGGCGTCGGCGTCAACGGCGGCTTCGACGTGCTCGTCGCCCACAACACCATGTACGAGGTCGGCTCCCGCGGCCACGCGCTGGAGGTGGCCTACGGCCGCCGTTCCTGCGACGGCCAGCCGGGCGACGAGGGCCGGGAGCGCTGCCAGCAGCTCCTCGACGGCGGCGCCTGGGGGACCACGCGCGTGGACGACGGCGACAACTTCGTGCGGATCCCCAACCGCCACGTGTACTTCTACAACAACCTCGTGCTCGACCCGGGGACCGAGCCCGGCGCCGACGAGGTCAACCACCTCGACGACCCGTACAACGGCAGCGCGCAGAGCGGCTCGGGCCTCGGCGCGGTCGTCGCCGACGACGACGTCCACTTCTCCGGCAACGTCATCTGGTACACCAACGGCGGCTCGACCGACGCGAACCTCGGCGCGGGCAACACGGTCAACGTCAGCCCGCCCCCGCTCGCCGACCCCGCGCACGGCGACTTCCACCCGGCGGGCGCGCTGCCCGCCGGCACCGCGATCCCGGCCTTCGGCGCGTGGGACGTCCCGGGCGCCGAGCCGCTCTCGCTGCCCGCCGTCGACGTGAGCCGCACGATCGATGGCGCGATACGGACCGACCGCCGCCCCGGCGCGTACTGACCCTCGATCTGCGAACGTCGGCGCATGCCCCTGCACCGCGCCGCTCCCGCCCCGCCCGACGACGACGCGGGGGTGGAGATCCGCCCGCAGTTCGCGCAGGCGGGGGAGACCGGGATCGTCCCGAAGCTGCGGCTGCCCGACGGCGAGCTGGCCGCGGAGACGGCGTATCAGGTGGTCCACGACGAGCTGCTGCTCGACGGCCACGCGCGGCTGAACCTGGCGACGTTCGTGACGACGTGGATGGAGCCGCAGGCGCGCGTGCTCATCGACGAGTGCCTCGACAAGAACATGATCGACAAGGACGAGTACCCGCAGACCGCGGAGCTCGAGCGGCGCTGCGTGAACATGCTGGCGGCGCTGTGGGGCTCCGAGTCCACAGGCGGGGACGCGACCGGCTGCTCGACGACGGGCTCGAGCGAGGCGTGCATGCTCGGCGGGCTCGCGCTGAAGTGGCGCTGGCGCGAGCGCCGCCGCGCGGCGGGGAAGGCGACCGACCGCCCCAACTTGGTCATGGGCGCCAACGTCCAGGTCTGCTGGGAGAAGTTCTGCCGCTACTGGGACGTCGACCCGCGGCTCGTGCCGGTGAGCCCGGAGGCGACGCACCTCACCGCCGAGGGCGCGGCCTCGCACTGCGACGAGAACACGATCGGCGTCGTGGCGATCCTCGGCTCGACCTTCGACGGCAGCTACGAGCCGGTCGCGGAGATCGCCGCGGCGCTCGACGCGCTGCAGGCGCGCTCCGGCCTCGACGTGCCGCTGCACGTGGACGCGGCGTCCGGCGGGTTCGTCGCGCCGTTCCTCGACCCCGACCTGGCGTGGGACTTCCGGCTGGCGCGCGTGCAGTCGATCAACGCCTCGGGCCACAAGTACGGGTTGGTCTACCCGGGCGTCGGCTGGGCGGTCTGGCGCGACAAGGAGGCGCTGCCGGCGGACCTGATCTTCGATGTCGACTACCTCGGCGGCCAGATGCCGACGTTCGCGCTGAACTTCTCGCGCGGCGGCGCGCAGGTCGTGGCGCAGTACTACAACTTGATCCGGCTCGGGCGCGAGGGCTACCGGCGCGTCCAGCAGGCCTCGCGCGAGACCGCGATGTGGCTCGCCGGGGAGATCGGGAAGCTCGGCGAGTACCGGCTGCTCAGCGACGGCGGCGAGCTGCCGGTCTTCGCGTTCGCGGTCGCCGACGAGGCGTGCGGCTTCAGCGTCTACGACGTCTCGGAGAAGCTGCGGATCCGCGGCTGGATCGTCCCGGCCTACCCGATGCCGACCGGGATGGAGGACGTCTCCGTGCTGCGCGTCTGCGTGCGCAACGGCTTCTCGCGCGACCTCGCGTCGATCTTCCTGGAGGACTTGAAGCTCGCGACCGAGCGCCTGCGCCACCGTGCCGAGGGGCCGCCGCCGGACGCGGTCCGCGCGTCGTTCCACCACTAGGATCCGCGGTTCATGGCGGATCGCAAGCGCGCCTTCCGGGCGACCGTGCAGGGGAAGGTCCAGGGCGTCGCGTTCCGCGACGCGGCGGTGCGGCGCGCGCGGGCGCTCGGGGTGCTCGGGTGGGTGCGCAACGCCGACGACGACGACGGCACGGTCCTGGTGCACGCGGAGGGTCTCGGCGACGCGCTCGACGCGTTCGCCGGCTGGCTCGGCGAGGGGCCGGCCGCCGCGCGGGTCGACGGCGTGGTCGTCGAGTCCGCGAAGGTCGAGGGCCACGAGCAGTTCGCGATCCGCGGCGTCAGCGCCGGGGCCTTCGTCGTCCAGGAGCACCAGGCGACCGCGCACCACTACGACTTCCGGCTCGAGGTCGACGGCGTCATGCGCTCGTGGGCCGTGCCGAAGGGCCCGTCGCTGGACCCGGCCGTCAAGCGGCTCGCGGTGCAGGTCGGGGATCACCAGCTGTCGCACAACGCCTTCGAGGGCGCGACCGGCAGCGGCGGCGGCGTGATCATCTGGGACCGCGGCACCTACGAGCAGGGCGGCCGCGTCCCCTGGCCCGAGGCCCTCGACCGCGGCCACGCCGTCTTCGTCCTCCACGGCGACAAGCTCTCCGGCGGCTTCGCCCTCCAGCGCACCGGCCGCGGCGACGCCGCCAAGCCGCAGTGGCTGCTCATCAAACGCCGCGACGACGCCGCGCAGCCGGGCTCCGACATCGTCGCGGCGCAGCCGCGCTCCGTGGTGAGCGGGAGGACGCTGGGCGAGCTGCTCGGCTGAGCGGGATCAGGCCGCGGCGGCCTCGTGGCCGATGCGATGCGCGTTCGCCATCACGCTCAGCGTGACCGTCGTCGCCGGGATCGTCGGCAGCACCGAGGCGTCCACGACGTGGATCCGCTCGAGCCCGGCCGGCCGTCCGAGCAGGTCGCTTTGGAGGCCGGTGGGACGCAGCGCCATCGGGAACGTCCCGCCGAGGTGGTTGCTGCGGCCGGGCTCCCAGAGCCGCACCTGCGGGAGCAGCACGAGCGTCCGCAGCTCCCGGAAGGCGCGCAGCAGCAGCCGCGTCACCGCGTGCACCTCAGCACGCGGCCGGGCATCGTCGTCCGGGGCGTGGAAGTCGAGGCGCCCGTCGCGGCCCAGGCGGGTCCGGATCGGGTCCGAGCTGTTGGAGTGCAGGTAGCCCTGGGCGAGCAGCAGCCGGCTGAGCAGCGGCTGCGCGTGGCGCTCGAGGCGCGCGGCCGGGATGCGCAGGCGCCCGGCGACCTCCCGCGCGACGAGGTCGCTGTAGCCGTAGAGCTGCAAGTGCACCGTGTTGGCCGAGACCGCCGGATCGTCGACCTCGACGAAGGCCTGGGCCAGCGTGATCCCGCTCCCCGCGGTCGAGACCGGCGCGCCGCGCAGGCGGAGCAGCGGCGCCGTGAAGTACTGCGAGTCCTGCAAGGCCACGTCCTCGTCGTAGCGGTCGAGCGCCATCAGCATCAGGCGCGCGGAGGCCAGGGCGCCGGTGGCCACGAACGCGCGCTCGAAGCGCTCGGTGCGCACCGAGCCGAGGTGCAGCGTGACGCCGCCGCCGGTCTCCTCCAGTCGCTCGACCACCTCGCCCGGCCGGTAGTCGAAGCGCGGGTCGCTGGTCATCCGCGCGGCCTCGAGGTCGGTCCGGTAGACCGAGCCGTACGGGCAGCCGTGCAGGCAGAGACCCGCGTCGCGGCAGCCGCGCCCGGGTCCGCCGCCGTCGGTCGTCTGCACGGCGAGCCGTGAGCGCCCCGCGACG
>JAOPZG010000646.1 GCA_025964215.1 Conexibacter sp. | reverse complement strand
GGGCAGCGTGATCGCGCCCGCGGCCTGGATCGTGAGCGCGCCGGCGGTCGCGGAGGCGTCGAGTCCGTCGGCGAACGTGACCTGGCCGGCCTGGCCGGCGACGGGGTCGCCGTCGTCGACCGAGGCGTCGACGGTGACCGCGCCGCCTGCGAGCTCCGCGGCGAGGTCGGCGACGTCCAGCACCGCGTCGTCGGCGGTCGGGACGAGCGTGCCCGTGCCGAGGCCCGCGACGCCGGTGGTGGTCGCGTTGGCGATCGTCAGGTCGTGGAGCGCGGCGTGCGCGGGCGCCGCGAAGGCGAGCGCCAGCAGCAGCGCGAGGGCGCACGCGGTGGGGGACAGGGCGGTGCGCACGGGCGCGGAGGGTAGCGCCACGCGGCCGTCCTGCCGACGGCCGTTCGACCAGCTTTCGGCGGAGGGCGGCATGCGCAACTCTGCGGTTGCGTTATTCTCGGCGCCATGCGCCTGCTCGTCCTCGGAGGGAGCTCGTTCGCCGGCCGCGCCGTCGTGGAGGACGCGGTCGCGCGCGGCTGGCGCGTCACGACGTTCAACCGCGGCCGCGGCGTGTGGTCGCCGACGGAGGTCGAGCGGGTCGTCGGCGACCGCTTGGAGCCCGCGACGCTGGCGCCGCTCGCCGCGCGCGAGTGGGACCTCGTGCTCGACACGTGGTCGGGCGCGCCGCGCGCCGCGCGCGACGCCGCGGAGCTGCTCGCCCCGCGCGCCGGGCACTACACCTACATCTCGAGCTGCTCGGTCTACGCGCCGCCGCCGCGCGTCGGGCTCGACGAGGAGGACCCGACCGTGGAGGCGTCGCCCGACGCCGAGGGCGGCGAGTACGCCGAGTGCAAGCGCGGGGCGGAGCTGGCGATCGAGCGCGCGTTCGGCGACCGCGCGCTGCTGCTGCGACCGGGCCTGATCCTCGGCCCGCACGAGGACGTCGGCCGACTGCCGTGGTGGCTGCTGCGCCTCGCGCGCGGCGGCGAGGTCCTGGCGCCCGGGCCCGCCGACCAGCCGTTGCAGCTGATCGACGCCCGCGACCTCGCGCGCTTCGCCCTCGACGCCGCGGCCGCCGGGCGGTCCGGCGCGTTCAACGCCGTCAGCCGCCGCGGGCACGCGACGATGGGCACGCTGCTGGAGGCGGCGCGCGCCGCGACGGGATCCGATGCGACGCTCACGTGGGCCACGCCGCAGCAGATCGCCGACGCCGGCATCGAGCCGTGGACCGAGCTCCCGATCTGGCTCCCGCCCGACCACGAGTACCGCGCGATGCACGCAGCGGACGTCGAGAAGGCGCACGCCGCGGGCCTGACCACGCGGCCCGTCGAGGAGACCGTCGCCGACACGTGGGCGTGGCTCGAGACGGTCGCTCGCGACCCGCCGCTGCGCGCCGACCTGCCCGCGCCCGGGCTCGACCCCGTCCGCGAGCAGGCGCTCCTGTTCGCCCAGCGCACGGAATAGCCAAAAGATCAGACACTTGCGGTGTCAGCCCGCGGGAGCCCGGGTACGCAACGTGACGGTCGCATGGTGCGGCCACCGTCGTCGACTGGAGGAGACGCGACATGGCCCCGACCCCTGCCGCCACCGCCGACCGCGCGCCGCGGCCCGGCTGGCCCGCCTACCGGACGCTCTGGTTGTTGCTGATGCTCGGCTGGACCGTGAGCGCCGCCGACCGCGCGCTGACCGGCCCGGTCGTCACGTGGATGATCGACAACAAGGTCGCGTTCCTCGCCGACGCCGACAAGCCCTATGCGTTGGCCGGCCTGATCGGAGGGCTCTTCTTCGCGGGGTACATGCTCACGCAGTTCCCCGGCGGCAACCTCGGCGACCGCTACGGCCACCGCACGATCATCGGCGTGAGCCTCGTCTGGGCCGGGATCGCGACGATGCTCAGCGGCGTCCTCAGCGGCCTCGTCGCCTTCATCGCCATCCGCGTCTTCACCGGGCTGGGGGAGGGCGCGTTCTTCTCCAACGACCGCTCGCTCGTCGCCGAGCGCACGCCCGTCGCCAAGCGCAGCCTCGGCATGGGCGTCGTGATCACGGGCCTCGCGCTCGGCATCACGATCGCCACGGTCTTCGCGCCCGACTTCCTCAGCTTCGGCACGAACGTCTTCGGCGAGCAGGACGCGTGGCGGATGCCGTTCCTGCTGCTGGGCGCCGCGACGCTCACGGTCGGCGCGGTCCTGATCGCCTACTTCCGCACCCAGGAGCGCGGGCTGCCCTACGTGCGCGCGGCGCTGCACCTCGGCGCCTACGCGGCCGTCGGCCTCGCGGCGATCATGGCGGTGTACTTCGCCGGCGACGCCGCCGGCCTCGCCGACATCTGGATCGCGGTCCTCGAGGTCGCGCTGGCGCTCGCGCTCGTCGGCTTCGTCTTCGCGCGCAAGGGCGAGGAGCTGGCGCCGGTGCTGCGCAACCGCGACCTCTGGCTCATCAACCTCGCGTTCATCGCGGTGCTGTGGAACCTGTGGTTCTTCTCGTTCTGGTCGGTGTCGATCGTCGCCGACGCCGCGCACTCGTCGTTCGGCCGCAGCGCGCTGATCGCCGCGTTCAACGCGGGCGCCGGCATCCTCGGCTTCCCGGCCGGCGGCTGGCTGGCCGATCGCGCCGTGCGCAGCGGGCTGGGCCGCAAGCCGCTGGTGGTCGCGTTCACCGGCGTGCAGCTCGTGCTGACGATCGGCTTCGGGATCGCGGTCGCGAGCGGGTCGCCGTCGGTCTGGCTGCTCGCCGGCCTGCTGTTCGGCGCGAGCACGTTCTTCAACGCCATGCAGCCGATCGCGCAGGCGATGCTCGCCGACATCGCGCAGCCCGAGCTGCACGGCTCGGCGTTCGGCATGAACAACCTGATCGGCGAGATCGGCGCGGTCCTCTCGCCCGCGGTCAGCGGCGCGCTGCGCGACGCGACGGGCAACTGGAACGTGGCGATCTTCCTCGACGCGGGGCTGATCGCGT
>JAOPZG010000626.1 GCA_025964215.1 Conexibacter sp. | reverse complement strand
GAGCGTCCAGTCCTACATCCGCAAGGGGATCGAGGAGGGCGCCAGCGTCCTCGTCGGCGGCGAGGGCCATCCGGACGGCCTCGGCGCGGGGAGCTTCGCCAAGCCCAAGATCCTCGCCGACGTCACCAACGACATGACCGTCGCGCAGGAGGAGATCTTCGGCCCGGTCCTGTCGCTGATCGCCTACGACGATGACGACGACGCGGTGCGCATCGCCAACGACAGCCGCTACGGGCTCACCGCCTACGTCGCCACCGGCGACGAGGACCGCGGCCGGGCGGTGGCCGACCGCATCAACGCGGGCCGCACGATGGTCAACGCGTTCTACGACGACAAGGAGGCGCCGTTCGGCGGCATGAAGGAGTCGGGCGTCGGCCGCGAGTTCGGCAAGTACGGGCTCGAGGCGTACCTCGAGACCAAGACCGTCTACAGCCACTGACCTGCCCACGCACGCGAGAGGAACCCATCATGAACGCCATCTCCGTGACCGCTTACGGCGGTCCCGAGGTCCTGCACCTGGTCGACGCCCCCGAGCCCGTTCCCGGGCCCGGCGAGGTGACGATCACCGTCACCCACGCCGCGGTCGGCCTGATCGACGGCCTCATCCGGCGCGGGGTCTTCGCCGACAACGCGGCCGTCCCCAAGCCGCCCTTCATCCCCGGCCTCGAGGTGGCCGGCAGCGTCCGCGCCCTCGGCGCCGGCGTCGAGGGGCTCGCCGTCGGCGAGTCGGTCGCCACGCTCACGCTGCCCGCGCAGGGCGGCAACGCGGAGGTCGTCGTGGCCCCGGCCGCGCTGGTCGTGTCGCTGGAAGGCAGCGGCGTCGATCCGGCGCAGGCCGTCGCGGGACTGGGGAACGCGGCGACCGCCTACCTCGCCCTGACCCGGGCCGCGCACCTCGGCCCGGGCGAGAGCGTGCTCGTGCACGGCGCGATCGGCGGCCTCGCCTCGGCGTTCCCGGCCGTGGCGCGGATGCTCGGCGCGAGCCGGGTCGTGGGCACCGTGCGCACGGCCGCCAAGGCCGACGCCGCCCGCGCGCTGGGCCTCGACGAGGTGATCGTCAGCGACGACTTCCCCGCCGCGCTGAACGATGAGCGCTTCGACGTCGTCGTGGACCCGGTCGGGGGACCCCAGCGGGAGGCATCCCTCGACGTGCTCGGGCCGCTGGGCCGGCTGCTCGTCGTCGGGAGCGCCGGCGACGACCACGCGATCGCCGTGGACACCAACCGGATCTGGACCAGCAGCATCGCCGTCGTCGGGTTCACCGTCGGCTTCGTGCTCGCGGGCGATCCCACGCTCGGCGTGGCCGCCGGGCGCGCGGTGCTGCCGCTCCTGGCCGGCGGCGAGCTGTCGCTGCCGGTCACCGAGCTCCCGCTCGCCGAGGCGGCGGAGGCCCATCGCCGCATGGACGCCAGAAGCGTCGTCGGGCGGATCGTCCTGACGGTGTGACGGCGGACTAGCGACCGGGCTCGGGGATCGGCTCCGCCAGCGCGGCGCGGCTCGGAGCCGCCGGGAACGGGTCGGCGAAGTACTGCGTCTCGTGGGTCACGAGGCCGCCGGCGATCTCCATGATGCTGATCGAGTGCGTGGGCGCGCCGTCGTAGGTGATGACGCACTCGCTCACCCAGAGACCGCCGGCGCCCGTGATCCGGCGGATGGCGAAGTGGCGCTCGGCGGGGTGGCCGCCGCGTTGGGCCTGGATCTTCGCTCGCCCGCGGAAGCGCTCGCCGGACTGCGGGTAGTCGAGGATCGCGTCGTCGGCGTAGATCGCGTGCTCGGCGTCGACGTCCCCGCGCTCGGAGGCCTCCCAGTGCTCCTGGATCCGCGCGCGGATGGCGGCGGCGTCGCGAGCCATGGCGGCGAGCCTCCCACATCGCGCCGCTCCTCGCCACAGTCCCGCCGCGCGCCGCGCGGCGGCCTCACTCCGTCCGTGCGAACTTCCACACCGCCACGCCCAGCACCGCGAGGCCGAGCACGAGCACCATCGCCACCTCCAGCCCCGCCGGCAGGTGCCAGCCGAACCACGTCACGCCCGGATCGAGCCGCCGTCGCGCCTCGTCGGAGATGGTGATGTGGTTGAAGACCAGCCGGCGCATCGGGTCGACCGCGTAGGTCAGCGGGTCGAGGCGGTTGAGCACCCCGAGCCAGGTCGGCAGGCCCGAGACGGGGTAGAGCGCGCCCGAGACGAAGTACATGGGGATCACGAACAGCTGCATCACCGCGGTGAACGTCTGGGCCTGCTTGATCTGCACGGCCACGAGCAGGCCGAACGAGGTCACCGTGAAGGACAGCAACAGCAGCAGGCCGACCGCGCCGAGGACCAGGACCGGGTCGTAGGGGACGCCGACGAGCCCGGCGAGCGCCAGCACGACGACGCCCTGCGTCGCGGCGATGGTCGCCCCGCCGAGGCACTTGCCGAGCAGGATCGAGGTCCGGCTGACCGGCGCGATCGTCAGCTCGCGCAGGAAGCCGAGCTCCCGGTCCCACACCAGCGACGCGGCGCTGAGCATCGCCGAGAAGACCACCGTGATGCACAGGACGCCGGGGAAGATGAAGGTCTTGAGGTCGACCCCGCCGGTCGAGGCGGCCGACAGCGACTGCAGGCCCGAGCCCAGCACGAACAGGAACAGCAGCGGCTGGATCAACCACATCATGATCTGCGCGCGGTTGCCCACGAAGCGGATCAGGTCGCGATGGCAGACGGTCTTCACCGCCCGCGCCTCCGACCGCCACGACCGCTCCGGCACCCGGGCGGCGACGACGTCCGCGACGGTCGCGCTCATCGCCGCGACCCCGCCAGCGCGCGCATCATCAGGCGGTTCTGGTCGCCGGCGCCCGCCGTCTCCGCGTCGCGGATCGTCGAGCCGGTGTGGCGCAGGAAGACGTCGTCGAGCGTCGGCCGCGAGACCGCGACCGACGTGATCGCGACGTCGAGCTCCGCGAAGAGCCGCGGGACGAACGCCTCGCCGGCCTCGACGTGGAACGTCACCGCGCCCTCGGCCACCGTGGCGTCGATCCCGAAGCGCTCGCGCAGCGCGACGAGCGCCGCCGCGTCGTCGGCCGTGCCCAGCACCACGCGGTCGGACCCGACGCCCGCCTTCAGCGCCTCCGGCGTGTCGAGGACGACGATCTCGCCGCGGTCCATGATCGCGATCCGGTCGCAGAGCTCGGCTTCGTCCATGTAGTGCGTGGTCATGAAGATCGTCGTCCCCTCGGTCTCCTGCAAGGCGCGGATGTAGCTCCAGATCGAGGCGCGCGTCTGCGGGTCCAGCCCGATCGTCGGCTCGTCGAGGAACAAGACGCGCGGGGAGTGCAGCAGCCCGCGTGCGATCTCCAGGCGCCGGCGCATGCCGCCCGAGAACGTCATCACCGGCCGGTCGCGGCGGTCCCAGAGCTCGACCATCTCGAGCATCTGGCGCATCCGCTCGCCGATCACGGCGCGGTCGATGCCGTACAGCTCGGCGTGCACGCGCAAGTTCTGCTCGGCGGTGAGGTGGCCGTCGAGCGTGGGGTCCTGGAAGTCGAGGCCGATGTGGCGGCGCACGTCGTCGCGCTGGCCGGCGACGTCGAAGCCGCCGACGCGGGCGGCGCCGGAGGTCGGCCGCGCGAGCGTGCAGAGCATGTTGATGGTCGTGCTCTTGCCGGCGCCGTTGGGGCCGAGGAAGCCGAAGACCTCACCGCGGGGGACGGTGAACGAGACGCCGCGGACCGCCTCGACGTCGCCGTAGGACTTGACGAGGTCGGTGACCTCGATGGCGGGTGGGGAGGGACTCATGGCGGGCAGAGTAACACTACAGTCGCTGTAATTCTACAGTGCCTGGTATGCTACAATCCCTATGGAAGGACAGCCTGAGGGCCTGCGCGCACGCAAGAAGCGCGCCACGCGGGAGGCGATCGCCGCCTCCGCCCGCCGCCTCTTCGCCGAGCGCGGGTTCGAGGCCGTCACGGTCGCCGAGGTCGCCGCGGCCGCCGACGTCTCGGAGAAGACGGTGTTCAACCACTTCGCCACCAAGGAGGACCTCGTCTTCGCCGGTGGCGAGGAGCGGCTGGCCCAGCTGCAGGCGGCGATCGCCCAGCGCCCGGCCGGCACCTCGGTGCTCGACGTCTTCCGGGCGAACAGCGAGGCGATGCTCGACGCGATCGCCGCCGGCGCGGGCGACGCCGGCCTCGTCGTCCCCCGCATCGTGCGCGACAGCCCCGCCTTGCAGCAGCGGCTCGCGGTGGGGTGGGAGCGCGAGGCGGCCACGCTCGTCGCCGCCGTCGCGCAGGCCACGGGCGCCGAGGAGGACGACCTCGTCCCCGCGGTCGTCGCCCGCACGCTGGCCTGGACGCTCATCACGATCTTCCGCGCCGCGTTCGACGGCCTGCTCGCCGGCGAGGATCCCGCGAAGCTCGCCGCCCGCCTGCGGCCGCAGGCCGCGCGCGCCTACGACCAGCTCGCGCGCGGGCTGGGGGACTACGGCACGTCGCCGCCCGACGCGGTCACGCCCGCGTGAGCGCGTCCGGCTTGTGCACCGCGGTGCCGCCGGACTTCTCGGACTGCACCAGGTACTGCGGCTCGTCCTCCGTGGCGCGCACCGTCCGGCCGCCCGCCTCCGTGTCGCTCGTGATCTTGCGCTCGACGGTGCCGACGGCCTCGCCGCCGTGCGAGGACCACCGCACCCTGTCGCCCTTCCGGAACTCGGTCATGGCGCAGGGACTCCCACGTCCGGCGGCGGGCGATGCGCGACCGGGCGCGCTCGCGCGCCCCGTGCGCGGCTAGGACGCCTTCAGCGTCACCGCGCGCGTGCGCACCACCGGCTTGCCGGCGCCGCCCGTCACTGTGATCGTCTGCGTCAGCCGGAGCGTCCTGGCATGCTTCAGCGCGCGGCGCGCCTTCGCGCTGAGCTTGATGGTGAGGACGAACGCGCCGGCGGCGGTGCGCGTCGCCTGGCCGGTGCCGAGCACCACCGGCGCCTTCGCCTTCGAGCGCTTGGCGAGGAGGCCGAGTCGCTTGGCCTGCGCGGCGGTGACGAGCAGCTCGCCGCGCGCGGCGCACGCCTCGTTGCACGTGAGCGTCGTGGCGAGGCCGTGCGCGCGGACCGCCGCGAGCGTCGTCGCCTTCGCGGACGGCGTGCCGGCGGTCGCGACGAGCGCGAGCGGGGTGGCGGTGACGGGCGTGCCCGGCGTGA
>JAOPZG010000616.1 GCA_025964215.1 Conexibacter sp. | reverse complement strand
CGGGGCGCTAGCCTCGGCCGCGTAATGGCCCCGCCTTTCCGCCGCACCAGCGTCGGGCACTCCCGCTAGCCTCGCTGGCGGAATGGCCCGAATCCCGACCAACATCTCCGATCACATCGGCAACACGCCGATGGTGCGCTTCACCCGCCTCGAGCCGGAGGGCGTCGAGCTCTACGGCAAGCTCGAGGCCTACAACCCCGGCGGCTCGGTCAAGGACCGCATCGGGATCGCGATGATCGAGGCCGCCGAGGCCGAGGGCCGGATCGAGCCCGGCCGCACGACGATCGTCGAGGCCACCTCCGGCAACACCGGCATCGCGCTCGCCTTCGTCTGCGCGGCGAAGGGCTACGAGCTGGCGATCTTCCTGCCGCAGGGCATGTCGCGCGAGCGCGAGGCGCTGTTGAAGCTCTACGGCGCGCGCGTCGAGATCGTCGAGTCGATGGGCGGGATGGACGAGGCGGTCAAGGCCGCCCGCGGCGCCGCGAGCGGCAGCGACGCCTTCCTGCCCGACCAGTTCTCGAACCCGGCGAACCCCGAGGCCCACCGGCTGGGGACGGGGCCGGAGATCCTGACGGCCATGGAGAACAAGGTGGACATCTTCGTCGCGGGCGTCGGGACCGGCGGCACGATCACCGGCGTGGGGGAGGCGATCAAGTCCGTCAACCCGTCCGCGCAGGTGATCGCCGTCGAGCCGGCGGGGTCGGCGGTGCTCAGCGGCCGCGGCCCGGGGCCGCACCGGATCCAGGGCATCGGCGCCGGCTTCGTGCCCGCCGTGCTGGACCGGGAGATCATCGACGAGGTGCTGACCGTCAGCGACGACGACGCGATCGACACGGCGCACCTCGCCGCCTCACGCGAGGGCGTGCTCGCGGGGATCTCGTGCGGCGCCGCGCTGTGGGGCGCGATCGAGGTGGGCCGCCGGCCGGAGAACGCGGGCAAGCGGATCGTCGTCGTGCTGCCGGACTCGGGCGAGCGCTACATCAGCGCGCCGTTCTTCGCGCCGCAGTAGGCGGCGCGCCCCGCTCAGCGGACGGCCGACGACTCCCGCGCGCGCACCACGTCGACCTGCCCCAGCGCCCACGCCTCCATGGCCGACCACGGGCCGTACCCCGCCTCGACGTTCAGGTGCCCCGCGCCCGGCAGCAGGTCGACCGCCAGCTCGAGCGGACGCCCCCAATGCTCGGCGGCGCCGCGGCCCGGGCAGTACGGGTCGTCGTCGGAGCAGACCAACCGGGTGCGACCGGCAGCATCCACCGCCGCCTTGTCGGCGCCCGTCGGGTAGAAGCGCGCGAGCTCCGGGACCTGGGACCCCGGGCAGGGCGGCGCGACCAACACCACGCGGTCGACCCGGAGCGCCGCGGAGATCGAGGCCGCCTCGCGCAGCCACAGGACGCACCCGAGCGAATGGGCGATCACCACGCGCTCGCCCTCCTCGCGCGCCAGCGCGCGCAGCTCGCGCTGCAACGCGCCGCCCCAGCGATCGGGGCACGGCACGTCGCAGTCCGGCAGCGTCGGAAACTGCACGTGCGCGCCCGCGTCGGCGAGCCGGCCCGCCAGCCAGCTCTGCCAATGGTCGGGCTCGGATCCCTGCCAACCGTGCAAGATCAACGCGCGAAGCCGGGACATCTCTCCAGTACGGTAGTGGCCCATGCTGGGTCTTGGCATCCTGCGCCGCGTCAGTCGTGAGCTGCGCCTCGACATCGCCGCCGCGCACGAGCGCGACCCCGCGGCGCGTGGCGTCTCCTCGGTCGAGATCCTGATCGCGTGGCCGGGCGTCCAGGCGGTGCTGGCCCACCGCGTCGCGCACGCGCTGCACGACTCGGGCGTCCCGATCGCCCCGCGCGCGATCGCCTACCTCTCGCGGATGACCACCGGCGTCGAGATCCACCCCGCCGCCAACATCGGCGACGGCCTCTTCATCGACCACGGCATGGGCGTCGTGATCGGCGAGACCGCCGACATCGGCGACGACGTCACGCTCTACCAGGGCGTCACGCTCGGCGGCACCGGCTTCGCGACCGGCAAGCGCCACCCGACCGTCGGCGACAACGTCACCGTCGGATCCGGCGCCAAGCTGCTCGGGCCGATCGAGGTCGGCCACGGCGCGAAGGTCGGCGCCAACTCGGTCGTCATCACCGACGTCGCCCCGAACTCCACCGTGGTGGGCAACCCCGGCCACGTCGTCCGCGTCGACGGCCGCCGGCCCGAGGGCCCCGACGCCGACTGGATCCACCTCCCGGACCCGGTCGCCGAAGCGATCCGCGAGCTCTCCGACCGCCTCACCGGCCTCGAGCACCGCCTCGCCTCCTTGCAGGGCGAGGATCCGCCCGCCGAGGTCCGCCGCCTGCGTCCCGTCAGAGGACGCAACCCCGCCGGCGGCTGAGGCGCCCGCCGGCGGGATGTTCGCGCGTCCGTCCGCGCGCGCGTCTGGCCCGGAGCGCTAGAGCGCCGCCGCGTCCGCGATCGCCTGGGTGGTTCCCGGCAGCGTCGTCGTCCCGAAGATGACGTTCTCGCAGTCGGGGGCGATGCTGTCGCCCGCGTCGGCCCAGACCGTGTCGGTGCCGCTCCCGCAGGAGACGGTGTCCGGGGTCCCGGTGCCGTCGGCGGCGTCGATCTGGTCGTTGCTCCCGCCGGCCGTGATCGTCGAGCCGCCGGCGAGCGAGGTGATGTTGTCGGTCGCGGCGCCGCCGTCGATCGACTCGCCGGCGCTCTGCGCCACGAGGATGTCGAAGCCGGCGCCGCCGACCAGCGAGGCGATCCCGCTGCCGACGATGCGGTCGTTGCCGCTGCCGCCGTCGAGCGTGCCGGCGCTGAAGCGGCCGCCGCGGTTGGTCAGGAGGTCGGCGCCGTCGTCACCGAAGAGCTGGTTGTTGGCCGAGGTGCCGAGGAGCGTGTCGGCGCCGATGCCGCCGTGGCCGGTGCCGGTCGAGTTCGCGTTGACGGTGAGCGCGTCGTTGCCGTCGCCGCCAGTGATCGCGACGCCCGCGGTCGAGCCGCCCTTGAGCGTGTCGGCGCCAGTGCCGCCGTCGATCGTCGTGTTGCCGATGCCGTTGTCGACGTTCGTGTCGTCGTTCTTGTCGCCGAGGTTCAGGACGAGGTCGAACCCGGAGCACGAGACGGGAGGCCCGGCCACGCACCCGGTCCCCGCCGTCAGCGGCGCGGTCGCGTCGGAGAAGGTCATGGTCGGGAACGAGGACAGCAGTGCCGGCGAGTTGACCTCGTGCGCGGCGGCGGTGTAGGTGACGGTGGAGCCGTCGGAGGAGACGGTCGCGGCTTGTGCGACGCCGGGCACCCCTGCCACGGCGACCACTGCGAGAAACTTCAGAGCGGTCTTCATGTGCCGACCGT
>JAOPZG010000602.1 GCA_025964215.1 Conexibacter sp. | reverse complement strand
GGCGTGCCGGAGACGATCCGCTCGTCGGGCTCGCCGAGGCGCTCGGCGACGGTCAGCGTGCGGTCGCCGCCCAGCCGCTCCGCGAACCACGCCGGCGTCGCGTCGCCGTCCGTGAGGATCGCGACCTTCGGATGGCGCAGCGCCGCGTGCAGGGCCGGCCGCGGGTCGCGCGCGTGGGCGGAGACGAGCAGCGCGTCGTCCCACGGCAGCCCGAGCCGCGCGAACGACACGGCGACCGACGACGGCGCCGGATGGACGGCGAGCCGCGACGGCTCGACACACCGTCGCAGCGCGCGCACGATCCCGAAGAAGCCGGGATCCCCGGAGGCGAGGACGACCGCAGGACCCTCACAAGCTGCGACCTCCGCCAGCGCCGCGTCGATCCCCGCGCCGAGCACCACCGTCGGCACGCCGGCCGGCGCGAGCGCCGCGAGCTGCCGCGCGCCGCCCGCCACGACGGACGCCCCCTCCAGCAGCGCCTCCGTGCCGGCCGGCACCCGCCCACCATGAACCCCGAGAACGGCGATCATCCGTTCAACCCAAGGACATCGAGTCGCTCGCGCGCCCTCGGCGACGCGCCCGCCAGCCGCGCGCCCTCGAAGTCCACGATCGCGCAGTCCACGACCAGCGCGCCCTTGATGTAGGACGACAGGTTGTCCGCCACCTTGGTGCACAGCAGGTCGCTCGCGGCGACCAGCCCCGCGGCCTCCCACAGCTCCCAGGCGTGCCGGCCGGTGTTGGACTCCGCGACCGCGTCCGCCAAGGCGCCGTCGCCTCCGGCCTCGCGCGTGACCTCGGCCAAGAACAAGGGGTCGACCTTGGAGCGCGTCCAGTGGGTCATCATGATCCCCGCCGCGAGCATGTCGAGCTTGCCCGCCATCCCGACGAAGACGCAGCGCTCGAACTCCAGCTTGGCCGCGCGCTTGAGCGCGTAGCCGGTGAAGTCGCCGACCTCGACGAAGCAGACCTCGGGCAGCTCGGGCAGGAGCTTCCGCGCCGCCTTCTCGGTCCGGCCGCCGGTGGTCAGGACGACGGTCCGGGCGCCTTGGGCGTCCATGACGTCGATCGCCTGCCCGACGCTCGCGCGCCACGCCGCGGTCGAGAACGGCCGGACGATCCCGGTCGTGCCGAGGATCGAGATCCCGCCCATGATCCCCAGGCGCGGGTTGGACGTCCGCCGCCCCATCTTCTCCCCGCCCGGTACGGAGATCTCCACTTCCACCCCAACGCGCCCCAGGTCCACCACCTCGCCCACGGCGGCGGTGATCTGCGCGCGCGGTCCGCTGTTGATGGCGGGCCCGCCGACCTCCAGGCCCAGACCCGGCTTCGTCACCGTCCCGACGCCCTCGCCGCCGCGCAAGACGATCCCCGGCTCGCGGACGAGCGTCACGCGCGCGGTGAGGTGGGCGCCGTGCGTGACGTCCGGGTCGTCGCCGGCGTCCTTGACCACGACGGCGACCGCGCCCTCGCCGTCGCGCTCGCAGCGCTCGACCGGGAACGACGGGCGCCGCTCGCCCTTCGGCAGCGGGACCTCGACCTCGGCCGGCGGATCGCCGTCGCGCAGCAGCAGCGCCGCGGCCTTGGCGGCGGCGGCGCTGCACGTGCCGGTCGTCCAGCCGTAGCGGAGCTTGCCGGTGGCGACGCGGCGGGCGCTCGCGGGCAGGTTGGGCTCGCGGAGGTCAGCCATCCGACGACCGGGCCTTCTTGTAGCGGTCGGGCCGCCCGAGCGGCCGGTCGCGATGCCCGTCGCCCGGGTCGTAGACGTGAGAGCGCCCGGCGCACGCGGCGTCGCCGAGTGCGGGCCCGACCAAGACCAAGGCCTGCGTCGTGATCCTGTTGGCCTTGATCTGCGCTGCCAGCTCGCGGAGCGGCGTCCGGACCACGAGCTCGTCCGGCCAGCTCGCGCGGTAGACGACGGCGCACGGCGTCTCGGGCGCGTAGCCGCCCTCCAGCAGGTCGGCCTGGAGCTCGCGCGGACGGCGGACGCTCAGGAAGAGCACCAACGTGGTCCCGTGGCGGGCAAGCTCCACCAGCTGCTCGTTGGCCGGCATCGAGGTGCGCGTCGGGCGCCGGGTGTAGATGAGCGTCTGCGAGACGTCCGGGATCGTCAGCTCCTGGCCGAGCGCGGCCGCGGCGGCGCTGACCGACGAGACGCCGGGGACGATGTCGATGTCCAACCCGAGCGCGCGGCAGGCCGCGAGCTGCTCGTGCAGCGCGCCGTAGACGGTGGGGTCGCCCGAGTGCACGCGAGCGACATGAAGTCCTTGCTCGGCCGCGCGCGCGTAGATCGCGACGACGTCGTCGTGGGTGCGGTCGTCGGAGGCGACGAGCTCGGCGCCGACCTTGGCGTGCTCGAGGATCGCGGGGTCCACGAGGCTGCGTGCCCAGACGACCACGTCGGCGACGCGCAGCACGTCGACGGCGCGCAGCGTCAGGAGGTCCGGCGCGCCCGGGCCGGCGCCGACGAACGAGACGCGGCCGGCGGTCATCGGACGGCCTCCACGCGCTCGCCGTCGAGGGACGAACGATGGTCGCTCTGCGGCCAGGATTCGTCCCTCGACGGTGGTTGTCGGGGGCTCGGTGGCTGTGGAGCCGCCCACCGCGCCCGCACCGGCTCCGCGATCCGCACGAGATCCGGCCGCACGGAGAGCAGCGCGCGCACGATCAGCCCCGTGATCGTCCCCTCGACGATCGCGATCACCCCGTACGCGCCGAGCGTGGACGCGGCGATCTTCGACAGGTCGATGTGGACCGCGGCGCCGAGCGCGAACTCGCCGACGAAGACGCCCGCGGAGAGCTCGACGGCGATCGCCGCCGCGATCCCGCACGCGATCGCCAGGCCCTTCGGCGTCCCGCCGAGCACCCGCCGCAGCGCGACCGCGAGCGGGTAGCCCACGAACGCCGGGACCAGCGCGAGCGTCACGATCGTCAGGCCGATCGTGCTGATCCCGCCGTCGCCGAGCGCGAGCGCCTGGATCACCGCGACGACCGCGACGGTGATCGCGCCGAGCCACGGGCCGAGCAGACAGACCGCGAGCGCGCCGCCGAGCAGGTGGCCCTGGGTGCCGACCGTGATCGGGAACATCGGCGCGTCGCCGACGAGGAAGAACGCGGCGGCGAGGCCGGCGATCGGGAGGTCGCGCTCGCGCTCCTCGTGGCGCAGCTTGCGCAGGCAGACGGCGAGGCCGGTGGCCGCGACCGCGGCGCCGGCGACGCAGGCCTCGCCGGAGAGGAAGCCGTCAGGGATGTGCATGGAGAGCCTTTGGGGCCGCGGTGAGATCGAGGGCAGCGACGGCGCCGACGACGAAGGTGACGGGCGGCGGCAGCGGCGCGGGGAGCGCGCCGAGCGTGCCGCGGAGCACGCGCTGCTCGGGGCGCGAAGCGCCGCTGATCGCGGCGACGGGCGTGTCGTCGGGCAGGCCGCCCGCGACCAGCCGCGCGGCGATCCGGCGGATGCGGCCGCGACCGGTGAGGATCACGAGCGTCCCGCCGAGCTGCGCGAGCAGCTCCCAGTTCGGCGGCGCGCCGTGCTCGGGATCGTCGTTGCCGTCCACGATCGTGGCGGTGACGCAGAGCTGGCGCAGCATCAGCGGGATCCCTGCGGCGGCGGGCGCGCCGAGCGCGCTGGAGACGCCGGGGACGACCGCGACGTCGATGCCGGCATGGTGGAGGACTTGCGCCTCCTCGCCGCCGCGCGAGGCGACGAACGGATCGCCGCTCTTCAGCCGCACGACCGCGCGACCGGAGCGACCCAAGGACACCAACAAGGCGTTGACCTCGTCCTGCGTCAGCGCGCGCTGCCCGGGCGCGAGGCCGACGCAGCGCCGCTCGGCCTCGGCGGGCGCGAGGGCCACGATGGGGTCGGCCGACGGCCGGTCGTAGACGACGACCTGCGCGGCGGCGAGGGCGGCGCGGGCGGCGGTGGTCAAGAGCATGGGGTCGCCGGGGCCGGCGCCGACGAACGTGACGGTCATGGGGACTGTCCCCCGCCGCCGCCCGCGCGGACGGCCTCCGGCTTCGGGAGTCGGGGACTATCCCCGCGGCCGCGCAGGGCGACCAGCCACGGCCCGGCCTGCGCCGCCGTGTCGCCCGCGACGAGCACGACCGTGCGCATCGTGACGCGCTCGGGGTCGAGCGCCGCGAGCGTGGTGCGCTCGACCAGCTCGCCGGGGCGCGCGACGTCGTGGGCGAGGACCACGGGCGTCGCGTCCGGCCGTGCGGCGCGGAGGATCGCGATCGCACGGTCGAAGCCCTCGGTGCGGCGCGACGAGCGCGGGTTGTAGAGCGCGAGCGCGAGGCCGCTGCCCGCCAGCGCGGTGAGGCGATGCTCGACGCGCGACCACGGGGCGTGGAGGTCGCTCAGCGAGACGACCGCGAAGTCGTCGGTGAGCGGCGCGCCCGCAAGCGCCGCGGCGGCCTGGGCGGCGCTGACGCCGGGCACCACGGTGATCTGTGGGCGGTCGGCGTCCTCCAGCTCCGCCCCGCGCGCCAGCGTCCGCGCGGCCATGCCGT
>JAOPZG010000597.1 GCA_025964215.1 Conexibacter sp. | reverse complement strand
CGCCGACGCCGCGCGCAGACAACCCGGACGCAACCCGCGTCTGCCCTGGCCACTGAGCCGGGTAGACCGGCGCCATGGCCGATCACCGCGCACCCACCGACGCCAAGACCGAGCGCCGCTTCGTCCGCTCCGAGGACCCCGAGTTGACGCCCGAGGCCAATCGGCTGCTGACCCACGAGTTGCGCGAGGTCGTCGGCCACGACGAGGTCGAGGTCCCAGCCGAGACGCCGCGCCGTGCCGAAGAGGCCCACGCGACGCACTCGCCGCTGGTCGCGGCGCTGATCAGCAACCGGCCGCTGATCCTCGTCACGTTGCTGGCCGCCCTCGTCGTCGGCGGCATCGTCTCGCTGGCCACCGGCTGGTACGTCGCGGTGCTCTTGGCGGTCGGGTTGCACGCGCTGGCCACGCTGCTGGTCGCGGCGGGCGCGATCCAGCTCACGACGCAGGTCGAGCACGTCGCGCCCGAGACGGCGGCCCGCCTGGAGCAGGAGGGCGTCGCCGACCCCGACCGCGTCCTGACCCAGCTCGTCGAGGACTTCGCCGGCGCCACGCAGGCCGGAGGCGTCCCGGAGGTCATCGGCAGCGGACACAACGAGCGGACGACGACGGCGCAGGACGACCCCGCCCGCGACTTGCTCGAGCAGCGCACCGCGCTGACCCCGCTGGCCCGGCCGGGCCCGGCCGCCGGCGAGGGCTCGGCGATCGCCCTGCTCCCGTGGTGGGTGGTCATCGGCGTGATGGTGGTCAGCGTGATCGCCGTGCCCTTCTTCGCCGAGGGCTGGGTGGCGCCGCTCATCCTCGTGCCCATCGGCCTGGGCTGGATGGCCCTGCAGCGCTTCATGGCACGCGCCGAGCGCGCCCGCAGCGACCGCCCGCTCGGCGACACCGCGGGCGCGCGACGGCGGCTGCTGCCGATCGCCGCGTTCGTGGTGCTCGGTGCCGTGTGGTTCATGCTCGTCATGCAGCTCGTCACCGGCTACGCCTGATCGACGCGAGGAGCATGCCGGGTCTGCGAATCGGCCACCCTGTTGACGCGGAGCAGCAGCGTGGGCTTGATGTGGTTGGAGCGAGGACGAGACGCTCAGGACACGGCCGCCTCCTGGAGGCGTCCCGCGCGAAGGCGGTCGCCACGTCGTGCGCAGGGGGCACGCGCAAGCGGGTAGGCCTCGCGCGATGAGCCCGAGCCTGGACGTGTCCCGTGGCACCGAAGCGGACACCGACGCGCTGCGCGCCGAGGCCGCGACGCTGCTCAAGCGCCTGGTCACCTGCGACACCTCCAACCCGCCCGGCGGCGAGAGCCAGGCCGTCGCCGTGATCGAAGACCACCTGCGAGACACCGGGCTCGAATGCCGCCGCATCGCCGAGGACCCCGACCGGGCCAACCTGCTCGTCCGGCTGGCCGGCGCCGGGACGGGTCCCTCGCTCGCCTTCCTCGGCCACCTGGACGTCGTGCCGGCCCGGCGCGAGGACTGGAGCGTCGACCCGTTCGCCGGCCTCGAGCGCGACGACGCGATCTGGGGGCGCGGCACCGTCGACATGAAGGGCCAGGTCGCGGCAACGACCGTGGCGCTGGCCACGCTCGCCCGCGAGGGGTTCCGGCCCAACGGCGACATCCTCTTGCTGTTCATGGCCAACGAGGAGGTCGCCGGCGAGGAGCTCGGAGCGCAGTACCTCGTCGAGCAGCTCCCGGACCTGTTCCCCGACTACGTCATCGGGGAAGGCGCCGGCGAGCGGTTCGCGACCGACCGAGGGCCGGTCTACCTCCTCGACCACGGCGTCAAGGCCTCGGCCAGCGCAACCCTGACGGCCTACGGGCGTCCGGGCGACGCGTCGCTGCCCGGCCCGGCGCAAAGCGCGTTGAGCGAGCTCGTCGCGCTGCTGGGCCGGCTCGAGCGTCACCGCTCGCCGGTCCGGATCCCTGAGCAGGTCATCCCGGTCCTCGACGCCCTCGGCGGCACGGGGTCGCGCGAGGAGCAGCTGACCCGCGCGCGTGCGCAACACCCAGGCCTCGACCGGATCCTCGGCGCGCTCACCGGCACGGTGCTGCACGTGACCACCGCCGAGGTCCCGCCGCCGCAGAACGTGATCGCCGATCGGGCGTGCGCCTCGATCACCTGCTCGGTCCTGCCGGGCACGAGCGCTGAGGAGCTGGAGCAGGAGCTGCGGACGGCGCTCGGCGAAGGGCGCTACGAGCTGGATGTCGTCGCCCCGGTGGGAGGCTCGACCAGCCCCGCCGAGTCGCCGCTGCGGACCGCGATCGAGGCGTTCCTCGCCACCGCCGACCCCGATGCGCGACTGCTGCCCGCGCTGGGCTACGGCTACAGCGACTGCGACGTCATCCGCAAGGCCTACGGGTCGGTCGCCTATGGCTTCATCCCCTTCCGCCACGGCGACCCGATGGTCAACCTCACGACCAAGCACGGCGCCGACGAGCGCGTCCTGCTCGACGACCTGCTCTTCCAGACCCAGGCTGCGCTGGCCGTCGCGCGATCGGTCGGCGGCCTGTCGCGATGAGCGCGCCGCCGCTGCCCGAGGTGCGCGGGGTCGTCCATCGCGATGTGGAGCTCGGAGGCGTCCGGCTGCACGTGGCCGAGGCCGGCAGCGGGCCTCCGTTGCTGCTGCTGCACGGATGGCCCCAGCACTGGTGGTCCTGGCGGCACCTGATCCCGGCGCTGGCCGAGCGCCACCGCGTCATCGTGCCCGACCTGCGCGGCTGGGGCTGGTCGGCGACGCCGCCCGGCGACTACGCCAAGGCCACCTTCGCCCACGACATGCTCGCGCTCCTGGACGCCGAGGGGCTGGACCGCGTCCTGGTCATGGGCCATGACTGGGGCGGCTACGTGGCGTTCCTGATGGCCTTGATGGCGCCCGAGCGGATCGAGCGCCTCGTCGCGCTCGACATCGCCCCGCCGTGGCCCAGCGGTCCGCCGCGCGCGCGGCACCTCCTGCTCCCGGCCTTCGCGTCCTATCAGCTCCTGGTCGGCACACCGGTCATCGGGCCGCGGACGATGACCGCCGGGCGGGCGTTCGTGCGCGGGATCATCCGCGCGGGAAGCGGGCCGGACGCGCGCTGGACCGATGCCGAGCTCGACGTCTACGCCGACGTGCTGCGCGAGCCGGCGCGCGCGGCCGCCAGCTCGGCGTGCTACCGCACGTTCCTGACGCGGGAGCTGCCGGCGACCGTCGGCGGCGGCGATCGTTCCGGTGAGCTGCACGTTCCCTCGTTGCTGCTCATGGGCGGCCACAGCGCCCTGCGCCTGGCGCTCGACCCGCGGCCGGGTCCCAACCTGCGGGTCGAGACCATCCCCCGCGCCGGCCACTTCCTGCCGGAGGAGGCGCCCGCCGCCGTGCTGGGGCGGGCGTTGCCGTTCCTCGCAGGCGCTTGAGCGGCCGGCACTCGTCGCGTCAGACCGCGGCGACCTGGCCGCGCAGCGAAGCGATCCGGCTCAGGACCCGGCGGCGGTTGCGATGCCGGCGCTCGAAGGCCTCGACGAGGTCGAGGTCCTCCGGCGAGAGATCGGCGAGCAGGACGTTGACCTCGCCGGCGGTGAGCTGCCCGTAGCGGGGGATCGGAAGCTCGGCGGCGGCGGGCGCTCGCAGCCGGCGC
>JAOPZG010000590.1 GCA_025964215.1 Conexibacter sp. | reverse complement strand
CACGGTCACCAGCGACGCGGTCGGGTCCAGGCCGGGCGCGGCGGGATCGCGGCGGCGCTCGCCCGCCCACGTCCCGCCGACGAGGTGCTCGACGAGGTCGCGCAGCGCGCGACCGGTCTGGTTGCGCACCCGCGTCTCCTCGCGCAGGTACGCCTCGGCCGCGTGGGTCGACATGGTGTCCATGGTCTCCAGCGCGAAGCGCGCGAGGGCGAAGCCGGCCTCGCGCGTGAGCCGCAGCCGCGTCGCCTCTTCCGTGCACGCCTCCCAGTAGACGGCGAGCGCGACGCGGTAGGCGTGCAGGAACGCCTCGAGGCTCACGCCCTGATGGACGCGCCGGGCGGCCTGCGCGCGCAGGACCGGGATGTCCTCGCGCCGCAGCGGCGCGCACGCCGCGAAGGTCCGCGCGAGCAGCTCGGCGGTCGGGGTGGCGAGCACGAGGACGTCGTCGACCGTCGCGGCGCTCGCGCGGCGGTAGGTCGGGACGTCGGCGACGATCCGCGCCACCATGGCGCGCGCGATCTCCGGATGGCGCGCGAGCAGCGCCGTGCCGACGCGGTGGATGGCGGTCTCGGTGGACGAGCGCGGCAACATTGGCCGATCGTACAGCGATAGGCGACGAACGTTGGCGATCACGCCACCAGCAGAAAGACCCATCGGTGGCACCGTGTCGTCCATGACCACCACCACGCACCCGACCACCGACCTCGACGGCCAGCGCGCCCTCGTCACCGGCGCCACCAACGGCATCGGCCGCGCCGTCGCCCGCCAGCTCGCCGTCGACGGCGCCGACGTCCTCGTCCACGGCCGCGACGCCACCCGCGGCGCCGAGGTCGTCGACGGGATCCTCGCCGCCGGCGGCCGCGCCCGCTTCCTCGCCGCCGACCTCGGCGACGCCGCGGACGTCCGCCGGCTCGCCGCCGACACGGGCGACGTCGACATCCTCATCAACAACGGCGGGATCTCGATCTTCGGCCCGACCGCCGAGCTCGACCTCGACGCCAGCGACGAGATGTTCGCCGCCAACGTCCGCGCCGCGCTGATCCTCGTCGGCGCGCTCGCGCCCGGCATGGCCGCGCGCGGCAGCGGCGCGATCGTCAGCCTCAGCAGCATGGCCGGCCGCGTCGGCCTGCCCGGCGGCGCCGCCTACGGCGCGACGAAGGCGTCGCTCGAGGCGATGACCCGCGCGTGGGCCGCCGAGTACAGTCCGAGCGGCGTGCGCGTCAACGCGGTCGCCCCGGGCCCGGTCTACACCGGCACGCCGACGCCGCGCGCGTTCCTCGACCAGCTCGGCGCCGCCACCGCGCTCGGCCGCGTCGCGGAGCCCGAGGAGATCGCCGAGGTCATCGCCTTCCTCGCCTCGCCGCGCGCCAGCTACGTGACCGGCGCGCTCGTCCCGGTCGACGGCGGGCGCACGGCGGTCTAGGCTGGCCCCGTGCTTCGTCGCCTCGGTCACTGGTCCGCTGAACATCGCCGAGCGGTCGCGGCGTTCTGGATCGTGCTGGTCGTCGCGCTCGGCGCCCTCGCCGGCGCGATCCACCGGCCGACCAACGACCAGTTCAACGTCCCGGGCACCGAGGCGCAGCAGGCGCTGGACCTGCTGAAGGCGAAGTTCCCCGGCGCGGGCGGCGCGACGGCGCGGCTCGTCTTCGCCGCGCCCGCCGGCAAGACGCTCGACGACCCGCGCTACAAGACGCTCGTGAGCCCGACCGTCGCGCTGGCCGGGAAGGTCCCGCAGTCGGTCGCCAGCGGCAAGGCGTTCGCCGGAAGCCTGACGTTCTCGCGCGACCGCCGGATCGCCTTCGCCGATCTCCACTTCCTCGTGCCGGTCGCCGAGCTCGAGCAGTCGACCAAGGACGCGCTGCGCAAGGTGGCGGAGCCGGCGCGCGCCGCGGGCCTCGAGGTCGAGTTCTCCGGCGGCGTCACCGCGACCGCGGCGTCGACCAGCGGGAGCACCGAGCTGATCGGCCTGGCGGTCGCGCTGATCATCCTGCTGATCACCTTCGGGACGTTCGTGACCGCGCTGCTGCCGCTGGCGACCGCGCTCGTCGGCGTCGCGGTCGGGCTGCTCGGGATCTCGGCGCTGACCGGCGTCGCCGAGCTCAACTCGACGGCGCCGACGCTCGCGACGATGCTCGGCCTCGCCGTCGGGATCGACTACGCGTTGTTCATCGTCTCGCGCCACCGCGAGCAGCTCGCCCAGGGCGTCGAGGTGCGGGAGTCGATCGCCCGCGCGATCGGCAGCGCCGGCGGCGCGGTCTGCTTCGCGGGCGCGACGGTCGTCATCGCGCTCACCGGGATGCTCATCGTCGGGATCCCGTTCCTCTCGGTCATGGGCCTCGCCGCCGCGGGGACCGTCATCGTCGCGGTGCTCGTGGCGCTGACGCTGCTGCCCGCGCTGCTGGCCTTCGCCGGCGAGCGCGTCGCGCACGGCCGCCACGTCGGCGCCGGCCCGACGCTCGGCCACCGCTGGGTGCAGCACGTCACGCGCCGGCCGGCGCTCGCGATCCTCGGCGTGATCGTCGTCCTCGGGATCGTCGCGCTGCCGGTGCTCAGCCTGCGCCTCGGCCTGCCGGACGACAGCAGCAAGCCGACCAACAGCACCGAGCGCAAGGCCTATGACCTGCTCGCCAAGGGCTTCGGGCCGGGCTTCACCGGGCCGCTGACCGTCGTCGGCGACGCCTCGAAGGCCAAGGACCCCAAGGCCGCGGCGACGGCGGCGGTCAAGGCGCTGGGGACGTTCCCCGACGTCGCGGCGGTCACCGACCCGGTCTTCAACGCCGAGGGGAAGATCGGCATCGTGTCGGTCACGCCGCGCAGCGGGCCGTCCTCGCAGAGGACCAAGGACCTCGTCCGCCTGATCCGCGCGCGCTCGCGCGACGCGGCCAAGCGCTACGGGATCACCGGCTACGTCACCGGCCGCACGGCCATCAACATCGACACCTCCGACAAGATCAGCTCCGGGCTGCCCGCGTTCCTGGTGGTGATCGTCGGCCTCGCGCTCGTGCTGCTGATGCTGGCCTTCCGCTCGATCGCCGTGCCGGTCAAGGCGGTGCTCGGCTTCCTGCTGACGATCGCCTCGGCGCTCGGGATCGCGACGTGGACCTTCCAGGAGGGCCACCTGTCCAGCCTGCTGGGGATCGAGACGGCGAGCCCGATCGTGAGCTTCCTGCCGGTCCTGCTGATCGCGATCCTCTTCGGGTTGGCGATGGACTACGAGGTCTTCCTCGTCACGCGCATGCGCGAGAGCCACCTGCGCGGCGAGGCGCCGACCGCCGCGGTGGTCAGCGGCTTCACCGCCTCGGCGCGCGTGGTGACCGCGGCGGCGCTGATCATGGTGTCGGTCTTCTCGGCGTTCGTGGCCGGCGACGACGTGGTGATCAAGTCGATTGCCTTCAGCCTGGCCTTCGGCGTCCTGGCCGACGCCTTCCTCGTCCGCATGACGCTGGTGCCCGCCGTGCTCGCGCTGCTCGGCGCGCGGGCCTGGACCCTGCCGGGTTGGCTGGACCGCCATCTCCCGCATGTCGACATCGAAGGTGCCGAACTGGTCTAGAATGGTCAGGAGCATCCGGCCTCGGTGAGGGGCGGGGTGTGGGCAGGATGTCGCGATGAACGTCCGCGGTCCCAGCGGGTCCACGGACGGGCTTCGAGGCCCGATCATCCCAACGCCCCGGAGGTCCCCCGCAGTGTCCTGCCCACCGCTCCGCCGCCGGACCCCGGCCCTCGCCGCATGATGTCGCGGACGCTGGTCGAGGCGGGTGCCGTCGAGGGGACGTTCTACGCCGAGGCCGCGCGGTGGATCGCGGAGGTCGCCGATCGCTCCGCGGTCGTCGTCGACGTGGGCGGCGGCTCGGGCGCGGCGGGCTGCGCGCTGGCGCGGGCGCTGCCCGCGTCCTACGTCGTGGTCGCGCACGGCTCGCGCTCCGCGCTGGAGCGGGCGCGCGAGCGCTCGGTGGCGTCCCGCGTCGCCGAGCGCCTCGAGACCTGCGAGTGCGCGCCGGGCGACGGCGTGCTCGAGGACGAGCCGGCCGACCTCGTCTGGGCCGGGGACCTCGTCCCGGATGCCGCCGACGCGCCGTGGAGCCTGAAGCAGGCGGCGCAGCTCGTGCGCCCGCACGGGCTGCTGGCCTGGGCCGAGGGCGGGCGCGCCACGCGCGTGCTCGACGACGACCTCGGCCTCGATCGTCCCGGGCTGCTGCGGCGGCTGGAGGCGGCGGCG
>JAOPZG010000581.1 GCA_025964215.1 Conexibacter sp. | reverse complement strand
GATGAACGCCACGGTGACGGTGAGCGGCCGTGAGAAGGTGAGGTCCTTCTCGCGGCACTCGGCGATCGTGTTCGGCGGGTCGTCGAAGACGAACTCGCCGAAGTTCACGGCGAGGTGGCCGGTGTAGTCCTCGATCGGCGAGATGTCGTCGATCGTCTCGCGGAGGCCGCCGGCCTCCGTGTCCACGAGCCATTCGAACGAACGGCGCTGGATGTCGATCAGGTTGGGAAGGTCGAGGACCTTCTCCAGGCGCGCGAAGCTACGGCGCGTCCGGGGGACGTCGAGGGCAGGCACTACGGCGACTCCTCAAGGGGTGGAGGCGGAAACAAACGGGAGGGGGTGCTCGCGCAGTGGCGCGGAGGCACGACCTGCCAATTTAGCACAGGCCGAAGCGGACCCCCCGTAGAGGGGCTGTCAGCGCTCACGGACCCCGCCCGGACCCCCGCGTATGTGGCGCGGGAGACGACTGCTGGGCGGCTACGACTATCGGCCGACGGGCGGCAGTGTAGCGACGCGGGCGAGGATCCGCCAGGGGTGGGGCTTCAGCGGCGCTTCTTGGTCGCGCAGGTCTTGTAGGTGCGGGTCAGCGTGAGCTTCGTGCCGTCGGCGAGCGTGACGACGACCTTGACCTTGAAGGTGCCCTTGGGCAGGCCGGCGAGCTTGACCGGGAGCTTGAGCTTGGAGCCCGTGTAGGTCTTGGCCTTCTTGGCCTTGCCGATCGTGACGGAGACCTTCGTGACCTTGCTGCTGCCGGCCGGCCGCTTGCGGAGGGTCAGGGTGAGCCGGCGGCGGGAGAGGCACCTGGTCGCGCCCGCGACCGAGACGACCTGGGCGAAGGTGGGCTTCTTCGCGGACGGGAGGATCGGCGGCAGGGCCTTGATGGGCGGCTGCGCCGGCGGGACGGTGAAGGCGGCGGGCGCGGAGGCGGCGGCGCCGCGCGCGTTCGTCGCGGTGGCCGTGACGGAGTAGGTGCCCGGGGCGAGGTCGCCCAGGAAGAAGCCGCGCGGCTGCTCGCCGATGCCGGCGGCGATCGTCGCGGGCGTGGCCTCGCGGACGATCGTGGCGCCGCCGCCCGCCGGGGCGATCGCGAGCGTGACGGCGGTGTCGTTGCCGCGCGGGTCGACCTCGGCGGTGACGCCGCTCGCCGCGAGCGCGAGGCGGGCGGTCGGGACGTCGTCGACCACGCGGCCGACCTGGGCGGTGGCGTGGTCGGTGACCCACGTGTCGCGGTTCACGGTGGCGAGCTGCCACGGGTGGAAGCCCGCGGGCAGCGGGAGGGCGCGCGTCGCGCCGTCGAGCCCGAGGCGCGTCAGGTGGGCGTCGGCGTCGGAGTTGACGTACATCCCGCCGTCGGGGTGGGCGACGAGGCCGAAGGGCTCGTCGAGGGCGCCTGCGACGACGGTCGGCGCCGTGCCGCCGGCGGCCGCCGGGCTCAGCCTGGCGAGCTCGCCGAGCGCGAAGTAGGTGATGTAGAGGTTGCCGTCGGGTCCGGCCGCGATGCCGTCGGGCGAGGCGCCGGCCGGCGCCGGGAAGGTCGCCTCGACCGCCCCGGGCTCGCCGGCGGAGACGCCGCGGCGGATGATCGTGTCGGCGCCGTACATCGGGATGTAGAGCTTGCCGCCGAGGGCCTCGAGGTCGAAGCCGACCTCCGTGCCCGCCCCGGCGCCGGCCAGGTTCTCGCCGTTGGGCCCGACCGACCCGAGGCCGTGCGTGCCGCAGGAGCTGCCGGCGTCGGGCGCGGTGAAGAACATCCGCCCGCCGAACGGCGCCATGCCGACCGGCCCGCACTGGAAGAGCGAGGCCGTCGAGAGCGGGCTCGTCGTGCCGTCGGTGGCGATGCGCACGAAGCCGCGGTTCGCGTCGGGGGCGCTCATCGCGACCCAGACCCGGCCGTCGGGACCGAGCGCCGCGGAGGTCGCGCCCGCCGAGGGCAGCGCGACGCGCCGGACGACGCGGCCGTCCGGCGTCAGCACCGTCACCTGCTGGGCCGCGGGCTCGACGACGTAGACGTCGCCGTCGGCGCCGACGGCGATCCCGTTGGACGCCGCGCTCAGCCCGACGACCTGGGTGACCGCGGCGTGCGCCGCGGCCGGGAGGGCGAGCGCCAGCGCGCACGCGCAGGCGAGGAGGACGAGGCGACGGCGGGAGGGCATCGGCGCGCAGCCTGCTGAGGGAGTTCGAGCATGTCAAGGACGGTGGCCGATCGGAGCGTCAGGCCATCGGCGGACGGCTCATGGGCCGCCCGCGTTCCGACGACACCCGAAGGGTCCCCTCCCCCGGCCCCCACCTCCGCCACTGGATCACCCGCGCCCCGCTGGAGCGCGTCCGCCTGCTCTTCCTCGGCTTCGCGATCGCGAGCGCGGTGTCGATCTCCGTCGTGGACGCGGGCGACGGCGGGCATGCGCTCGCGCTGCGCGTCGCCGGCATCGTCCTGCCGCTCGCGCTCTCGGCCTACTGGGTCTGGGGCCACCGCCGCGGGTCCTTCCCGGTGGCCGGCGAGCCGCTCGAGGCGCTCGCGCTCCTGGTGATCGTCCACGCCACCGCCGGCGAGCCGTTCCTGCCGCTCTTCGGCCTGATCTTCCGCTCGGCCTACGGCGGGACCCGCCGCGCGCTCGCGCGCTACGTCCTGTGGGCCGGCGCGCTGCTGGCCGCCCACGCCTCGCGCGGCGCCGGCGACCTCGAGG
>JAOPZG010000529.1 GCA_025964215.1 Conexibacter sp. | reverse complement strand
CGGCAGGACGCCCCCGCACGCGGGACCCGCGAGGCGCCCGCGCGCGCCGCCAGCCGCCGCGCCCCCGACGACGACCCGCGCGCCGCCCTCTTCGCCGAGGGCGAGGTCTCGCGCCTGAACCCGAAGTACACCTTCGAGCAGTTCGTCATCGGCGACGCCAACCGCTTCGCCCACGCCGCGGCCCTCGCGGTCGCCGAGCTGCCCGGCCAGGCCTACAACCCGCTCTTCATCGTGGGCCCACCCGGCGTCGGCAAGACGCACCTCCTGCACTCGATCGGCAACTACGTCCGCGCCTACGGCGGCGGCCTGACGGTCCGCTACACGACGGTCGAGCGCTTCTCCAACGAGTTCCTCGAGGCGCTCAAGGCGCGCGACGTCGACGCCTTCAAGCACCGCTACCGGCGCAACGACGTCCTGCTCATCGACGACGTGCAGTTCCTCGAGTCCAAGGTGAAGACCGAGGAGGAGTTCTTCCACACCTTCAACGCGCTGCACGAGACCGGCAGCCAGCTCGTGCTGACCTCCGATCGCCCGCCGCGCGACATGGCCCGGCTCGAGGACCGCCTGCGCCAGCGCTTCGAGTCCGGCCTCCTGGTCGACATCCGCTCCCCCGACCCCGCCACGCGCCTGACCGTCCTGCGCAAGCGCGCGCTCCACGACGGGATCGACGCCGTCGACGACGGCGTCCTCGAGCTGATTGCCGAGCGCGTGACCGACAACGTCCGAAGCCTCGAGGCCGCGCTGATCCGCGTCGTCGCCTACGCGTCGCTCACCGCCAAGGCGATCGACCGCGCGCTGGCCGACGAGGTCCTCACCCAGCTCTACGGCCGCGCCGCCGCGCGCAACGCCGCCGGGCCGCCGACCGTGCAGCGGATCCAGGAGCTCGTCGCGGAGGTCTTCGGCCTCACGCGCGAGGAGCTCCTCTCCCCCACGCGGACCGCCCGCGTCGCCTGGCCCCGCCAGGTCGCCATGTACCTCTCGCGCGAGCACACGCACGAGACGCTGCCGGCGATCGGCGCCCACTTCGGCGGCCGCGACCACTCCACCGTCCTGCACGCCTGCAAGCGTGCGGCGAGCCGGATCGGGACCGATCCGGACGCCTACGACGCCGTCGCCACCATCACCGCGCGCCTCACTGCGGGTGGGCGCGATCGCGACGGGACGACGGTTTGACCGGCGCTGTTGACAGACTCCGTCGGCTCGTGTGCGCGAATACCCCGCAACGTCCGGTCATCTCAGCGGCTGTCCACACGTCAACAGCCCCTATGACTCCTGAATATCTCTTGAGGTCTTCATCGTGAAGCTTTCGACCGCGAGCGCGGATCTGCTCGCTCAGCTCCAATCCGTCTCCCGCGTCGCCTCGACGCGCAGCGCCGTGCAAGCGCTCTCGGGCGTGCAGATGTCGGCGACCAGCGCGGGCGTCGAGCTCCGCGCCACCGACATGGAGATCGCCCTCCGCGTCCCGCTCACCGCCGAGGTCGCCCGCGAGGGCACGGTCGTGCTCCCGGCTCGTCTGCTGCTCGACGTGGCGCGCTCGCTGCCGAAGAACGCCGACCGCGTCGAGTTCGAGCTGCGGCCCGAGCAGCAGGACGTCGAGGTCGTCGCCGGCTCGGCGAAGTTCCACCTGCGCACGCTGCGGGCCGAGGACTTCCCGCCGCTGCCGGAGCCGGGTGGCGACACCGTCGTCGACGTCCCCGCCCAGGCGTTCGTGGACACGATCGAGATGGTCTCGAAGTCCGCCTCGCGGGACGAGACGCGCCCGATCCTCACGGGGATCCTGGTCAGCGCCTCCGGCACCGAGCTGCGGATGGTCGCGACCGACTCCTACCGCCTGAGCGTCAAGGAGACCGCGCTCGGCGTCTCGCTGGACCCGGGCTTCGAGGCCAACGTCCCGGCCCGCGCGTTGGACGAGCTGCGCTCGGTCGTCGGGAACACCGGCGCCGACGTCATCCGGATCGGCGTGCGCTCCAACCAGGTCGTCTTCGAGGTCGGCGGCGCCGTCCTCTCCTCGCGCCTGATCGACGGCCAGTTCCCGAACTACCGCCAGCTGATCCCCGACGGCTACGAGCACCAGCTGCGCATCAGCGGCGAGGAGCTCGGCGACGTCGTCAAGCGGATCAGCCTGATGGCGCAGAAGAACGCGCCGCTGCGGCTGGCCTTCACCGAGGGCGAGCTGACGGTCTCGGCCCAGACGCCGGACGTCGGCGAGGCCTCCGAGCCGCTGCCGGTGCCGTTCGCCGGCGAGCCGTTCGAGATCGGCTTCAACCCGGAGTTCCTGCGCGACGGCCTGGACAGCGTCGGGTCCGACGATCTGATCCTGAAGCTCATCAGCCCCTTGCGGCCCGGCCTGATCGAGGGCGCCGACGAGAGCGGCTTCCTCTACCTGATCATGCCGATCCGCCTGAACGTCTGAGGTCGGCGAGCGCCGGATGCGCGTCGAGCGCCTGCGGCTGCGCGACTTCCGCACCTACGCGACCGCCGACGTCGCGATGGGCCCGGGCCTGACGGTCCTGCACGGGCCCAACGGCGCGGGCAAGACGAACCTGCTCGAGGCGCTGTACTTCGGCTGCACGTCGCGGTCGTGCCGGACGGCGAACGAGCGCGACATGGTCCGCTTCGACGCTCCGGCTGCACGTGTCGAAGTCGACACGTCAGATCGGGACGGTCACCACACGCTGAGCGTCGGCTTCCAGCCGGGCGAGCCGAAGCGGATGAAGGTCGACGGCGCGCCGGTCGAGCGGATGACCGACAGCCCGGCGCGGCCGCTGGTCTCCGTCTTCCTCCCCGACCGCCTCGAGCTGGTGAAGGGCTCGCCGTCCTCGCGCCGCGCGCACCTCGACCAGCTCGTCGCCGCGCTGTGGCCGTCGCGCGCCGGCAACCGGGCGCAGTACTCGCGGGCCATGGCGCAGCGCAACGCGCTGCTGGGCCGCGTGCGCGCCGGGCGCTCGGGGCCGGACTCGCTCGACGCGTGGGACGCGG
>JAOPZG010000527.1 GCA_025964215.1 Conexibacter sp. | reverse complement strand
TGGGGCGGGCGCCCGCGCGACTGGGCGGAGCTCGCGGAGCCGCAGAACGTCCCGCTCTTCGCAGCGGTCCTGGATCGCGTGGGCACCGGCGCGCTCCTGGACGCCGGCTGCGGGTCGGGCCTGGCGGCACAGATGGCGGCCGAGCGCGGCGCGTCGGTCTCCGGCCTCGACGCGACGGAGGCGCTGCTGGCGATCGCGGGCGAGCGCGTGCCGGACGGCGACTTCCGCGCGGGCGCGCTGGAGGAGCTGCCGTGGGACGACGGGTCCTTCGACGCCGTCGTCGGCTTCAACAGCTTCCAGTTCGCGGCCGACCCGGTCGCGGCGCTGCGCGCGGCGGCGCGGGTCGTGCGGGTCGGCGGGCTCGTCGCCGCGACGACGTTCGCCGAGCCCGAGCGGTGCGAGTCCACCGCCTTGCACCTCGCGATGAAGGCGCTGATGCCGCCGGAGGTCGCGTCCGGCTACGTCCCCTACGCGCTCTCGGCGCCGGGCGGGCTGGAGGAGCTGCTGGCCGCCGCGGGCCTGGAACCGGTCGAGGCCGGCGAGGTGCCGGTGACGTGGGGCCACGGCGATGCCGAGACGACGATCCGCTCGCTGCTCTGCTCGGCCGGCGGCGCGCGGACGATGGCGGTGGCCGGCGAGGCGGCGGTCCGCGCGGCGCTGGCCGACGCGATCGTGCCCTTCACGCAGGACGACGGGAGCATCAGCATGGACAACATCTTTCGGTTCGCGATCGGGCGGCGCAGCGCATGACGGCGCCGCCGATCCATCACGTGGGCTACGTGGTCGAGGATCTCGCGAGCGGCGTGCGCGACGCGGTCGCCACGCTCGGCGCCGGGCCGTTCTTCGCGATCGAGCACCTGGCGTTCGACGAGGTGACGTACGACGGCGGTCCCGCCGTGTACGACCACTCCTCGGCCTTCGGCGCGTGGGGGCCGTTGTTCGTGGAGCTGACGGTCGTCCACGACGCGCAGCCCGCGGGATTGCGCGAGGCGTTCGTCGCGCCGGGCGGCGGCACCGGCCACGTCGCGTGGCTCGCCGACGACCTCGCGGCCGAGACGGCGCGACTGGAGGCGCTCGGCTGCCACCGCTTCCACACCGGCCGCAGCGGGCCGGTCTCGGCCGCGTGGTTCCACGGCGGGCCGCTGCTCGGCCACCCGATCGAGGTGCTCCAGAGCGCGCCGCCGTTGTTGGGGTTCTACGCCATGATGCGCGCCGCCGCCGAGGGCTGGGACGGCGCCGACCCGCTGCGCAAGGCGCCCTGATGCGCGGCGCCGACGTCGTGGTCGTGGGCTACGGCCCGGCCGGCGCGGCTGCGGCGATCGCCGCGCACGACGCCGGCCGCAGCGTGCTCGTGCTGGAGAAGACGGCGACGGGCGGCGGCAACGCGATCCACAGCGGCGGGTTCCTGTGGGACGCGCCGGACCCTGCCGCGGCGGAGCACGTCGAGGCGCTCACCTTCGGCCGCACCGATCGCGCGGTGATCGACGCCTACATCAACGGCCTGCACGCGCTCGACGCCTGGCTCCACGCCCTCGGCGCCGAGACCGAGCGCTTCGCGCCGCCGCCGATCCGCTTCCCCGCGCCCTTCCCCTCCTGGCCCCACTTCCCGGCCGGCCACGAGATCGCCTACCGCGTGGTCTCCGGCGGCGAGGGCCGCCGCGGCCTCGCGCTCTGGGACGCGCTCGACGCCGCCGTCCGCGAGCGCGACGTCGCGGTGGAGCGCGACGCGCGCGCGACCGAGCTGCTGCGCGGAGACGACGGCGCGGTCTCCGGCGTCGTCGTCGGCGACGAGCCGATCGCCGCCCGCGGCGGCGTCATCCTCGCGTGCGGCGGCTTCGAGGGCGATGCGGGGCTCGCCGACGCGTACCTGCCGCTCGGCCCGGCGTGGCCGGTCGGCCACCAGGCGAACACCGGCGACGGGCTGCGGCTCGGACAGGCCGCCGGCGCCGCGTTGTGGCATATGTACGGGTTCTTCGGGTGGTTCGCGTTCCGGACGCCGGAGTTCCCGGCGCCGTTCGCGATCGACCTCTTCGCGCCCGGCTTCCTGATGGTCGACGCCGACGGCCGGCGCTTCGCCGACGAGACCGGCTACGAGGTCCACGACCGGCTGCGCGCGCTGTCGACCTACCTCCCGCACAACCCGAACCGGCCGCGGCTGCCGAGCTGGACGATCCTCGACGGCGCCGCGCTCGCCGCCGGTCCGCTCAACGGCCTGCTCGGCACGCCCAACGCCTACAGCTGGTCCACCGACAACCGCGCGGAGGTCGCGCGCGGGTGGGTGAAGCAGGGGCGCGGCGTGGCGGAGCTCGCCGCCGCGACCGGCCTCGACCCCACGGTGCTCGCAACCACGCTGGCCGAGTACCGCGCGGCCGTCGAGGCGCGGCGCGACGCGCGCTTCCACCGCGATCCCGAGACCCTCGTCGCCCTCGACGAGACCGACTTGTACGCCATCGAGACCTGGCCCGGCGTCGCCGGCACGACCGGCGGCCCGCGCCACGACGCCGCCGCCCGCGTGCTCGACGCCGGTGGCTCCGCCATCCCCGGCCTCTACGCCGCCGGCGCCGTCAGCCTCATCTGGGGCCACCTCATCGACCACGGCGGCGGTCTCACCGACGCGCTCGTCTTCGGCCGCATCGCGGGCGAGGACGCGGCGCAGCGGGCGACGCGCGCCGGGGGTCAGACCCCCTTGAGGGTTACTTGAGGGTTGCGGTCGTCACGGGCGGCGCGGGTGCGATCGGTGGCGCGATCGTGGCGGCGCTGGGCGCGAGCGACCACCATGTCGTCGTCCTCGATCGGCCGTGCGATCTCGCCGATGCCGAGGCCGTGCGGGAGGCGGCTGCCGGCATCCTCGCCGAGCATGGCCGGGTGGATGTGCTGGTCCATGCGGCGGCGGCGTTCGACCGCGCGGCGCTGGCCGAGGTCGACCTCGCCACGTGGCGGCGGGTCCAGGCGGTCAACGTGGAGTCGGCGCTCCTGCTCGCGCAGGCGTTCGCGCCCGGCATGGCCGCCGGCGGCTTCGGCCGGATCATCAGCATCGTCTCCGACACGGTCTGGGATCCGCCCGCCGCCGACATGCTCGCCTACGTCACGAGCAAGGGCGCGGTGATCGCGCTGACGCGGGCGCTCGCCCGCGCGCTCGGGCCCGACGGCATCGCGGTCACCGCCGTCGCGCCCGGCCTCACCGACACGCCGGCGGCGCGCGGCGACCTGCCGCCGGAGGCGTTCGGAGCGGCGCTCGCCCGTCAGGCGCTCCCGCGGACGCTCGTCCCCGACGACGTGGCGCAGACCGTCGCCTTCCTCGCCTCCGACGCGGCCGCCGCCCTCACCGGGCAGGTGCTGTGCCCGGACGGCGGGCTGGTGCTGCGTTGAGCTCGGCGCCGTCGGCGATCAAGTACCCGCAGATCACGCCGCCGGGATCGCGCGCCGCACGGATCGCCTCCAGCCGCGCGAACGCCGCCGGCGACAGGAACCGGTCCGGCCGCCGCGTGAAGTCCGTGTCGCCGAGGTAGACGCCGCGGCCCTCGACCGCCGCGACCCGCCCCATCTGCTCGTGGACCCACGTGCGGTGGCGCTCGTCGTCGGCCTCGTCGGCGGAGATCACGTAGGTCGCGAGGTAGACGTTGGCCTCGATCGAGAACGCCATGTCGGGCAGCGGCCGGACCGGCGCCCAGCCGTACCAGATCGAGAACGAGTGCTCGGTCGGCAGGCCACCCCACACGTCCTTCAACAACGGCGCGAGCTGCTCGGCGGTCGCGTCGCTCCACGTGCAGTCGACGGCGTAGCGGTGGCCCTCGGGGTTCTGCACCGCCTGCGCCGCGTTCTCCTCGGCGATCGTCGTCGGCCCCCGGACGTGGCCGAGCGCGCGGCCGGCCAGCGGGCAGCCGTCGAGCGGCGCGAAGACCCCGTCGGCGTCCTCGGCGCGCGCGCACATCGCCGTCGTGTGCAGCAGCAGCACCGGCCCGTCCGGACGTTCCACACCATCATGGAGCGGGACGTCCGGTAGCCGCGTCGCGGCGATCACCGGCTCGACCACGCGCTCCAGCGTCGGCAGCAGCTCGTGCAACCACACCAACAACGGCTCGAGGTCCTCAAGCGCGAAGGTCCACGTGTCCTGCACCATCGCCGCCGGCCGCGGGTGCGTGCGCAGGTGGAAGCGCGTCACGATCGCCGGGTAGCCCGGCCCCGCCCCGCGCGCGGCCCAGAGCAGGTCCTCGTTCTCGGTCTCGCTCGCGTGGACCAGCTCGCCGTCGGCAGTCACGACGTCGACCCCGACGACGTTCTCGCAGCCCCATCCCCACGTCCGGCTGTTCCACCCCTGGCCGCCCTGGAGGAGGAACCCGCCGATGCCGACGCTCGGGCAGTGGCCGCCCGGGAAGCTGCGCCCGTGGGACTCCAGGAACGGCGCGAGCTCCTCGCCGCCCTTGATCGCCGGGCTCGCGGTGGCGACGTGCGTCGCCGGGTCATACGACAGCTCGCGCAACGACCCCAGGTCGATCAGCAGCGCGTCGTCGCGCACGCTCCACGCCGCCCAGCTGTGGCCGCCCGCCCGGACGCTCACGCGCAGCCCGCGCGCCCGCGCGAGCCGGACGCCCGCCGCGACGTCCTCCTCGTCGGCCGCGAGCAGCACGCCCGCCGGGTAGCGCTCCGGCCGCCGCGCGTTGAAGACGCGCCCGACGCGCGCCTCCTCGTAGCCGTCCTCGCCGCGCCAGAGCAACGCGCCGCGGACGCCGCTCACACGATCACCGCCTGCCCGCCATCGACGATGATGTCGATGGCATTGAGGTAGGCCGCGTCGTCCGACGCGAGGAAGAGCGCGACCTTCGCCACGTCCTCCGGCTCACCCAGCCGCCCGAGCGGATGCGCCTCGCGCATCCCGTGCATCGGGTGCGACGGGTCCTCGAGGAACGGCGCGATCTGCGGCGTGACGATCAGGCCCGGGCTGATGGAGTTGGCCCGGATTCCGTGCGCGGCGCCGGACGCCGCGAGGTGCCGCGTCATCGCCAGGACGCCGCCCTTCGCGGCGCCGTGCGCGGCCTGCTCGGTGAACGTCGCGCCGCGGTGCGCGCTGACCGACGCCGTGTTGACGATCACGCCGCCGCCCCGCGCGACCAAGTGCGGCCACGCCGCCTTGGTCACCGTGTAGATCAGGTCCAGCTCGTTGTGGAGCGTGAAGCGCCAGTCGTCCCAGGTCAGCTCGTCCCACGGCCCGACCCGCGGAGCCGAGGCGTTGTTGTAGAGGATGTCGATCCCCCCGGCCTCCTCCACGCCCGCCGCGACCCACGCGGCCGCGGCGTCGAGATCCGCGAGGTTGACGGGCGCCCACGAGCGGCAACGTCCCCCGGCCGCGGCGATCTCCGCGTCGACGGCACGCGCGCCCTCCTCCAGCAGGTCGCAGCCGATCACGGCCGCGCCCTCCGCCGCGAAGAGGCGAGCCGCCGCCGCGCCCTGCCCGCCGGCCGTGCCGGTGATGAACGCGACCTTCCCCTCCAGCCGCCCGGTCATGAAGCGCGCTCGACCAACTCCACCAGGTTGCCCTCCGGGTCGGCCAGGAACGCGAAGCGCACGCCCGGCTCCGGGGACTGGCCCGGCGGGAAGACCGACCGCGCGCCGGCGGCGACCGCATGGTCGTGCAGCGCCTCCAGGTCGGCGGTCGCCAGCGCGACGTGGCCGTAGCCGCGCGTCGCCAGCGCGCCGATCGGATCGCGCCCCTGGATGCCGTCATCGGCGCCCGGTCGCTCGAAGAGCTCGATCCGCGCGCCGCTCGCATGCCGCAGCATCGCGCCGCGGACCTCGTCCCGCCCCAGCTCGAACGCGAACTCCGAGGCGAACCCGAACGCCGCGTCGTAGAACACGACCGCGGCGGCGAGGTCGGCCACGCTCAGCCCGACGTGATCGACCGTCGTCACCGCTCGACCACCCCGCCGACCGGCGTCGCCGCGGGCGGCGCCGTGTCGCCGTTCCGCCGCCCCGCCCACACGCCCGACAGCTTCTTCCCGAGCGCCACCAGCGGCGGCGGCGGGCTCGCCGCGATCCCGTCGGGCTGCTTGATCGCCGTCAGCGTCAGCGCGACGCCCGCGACCAGCGCCTGGTACTCGCCGACGCCGAACCACTTGTCGGCGGCCGTCACGAACAGGCCGGTGCTCGACAGCATGATCCCGGCGACGACCGCGCCCGCGATCCGCCCGACTCCGGCCACGTAGGTGACGGCCAGCAGGCTCAGCGACGTGAAGACCGCGAACGACGGCGGCGAGATGTTCTGCTGCTGGTAGGCGAAGAGCGTGCCGCCGAGCCCGGCGATGAACGCCGACAGGCCGAAGGCCAACAACTTGGTCCGGGCGACGTCGATGCCCGCCGCCGCGGCCGCGCGCTCGTTGGAGCGCACCGCGATCATCATCCGCCCCGCCGGCGCGGTCCGCAGCCGCGCGACGAGCAGGCCGGCGCCGCAGGTGAAGAGCAGGACGACGACGCCGAAGATCACGCGCGGGTAGGTGTCGCCCTTGGCGATCCCGAGGTCCCAGCCGAAGAGCTTCGGCGTCGGGATCGCGCGGCCCGCGAGCCCGCCGCCGAACCACGTGGAGTTGAAGACCAGCGCGTCGAGCGCGAACGCCGCGGCCAGCGTGACGACCGCGAGGTTGACGCCGCGCAGCCGCAGCGCGGGCAACCCGATCAGCAACCCGAGCGGCACCGCGGCCAGCGACGCCAGCGGCAGGGCCAGGATGAACGGCAGCCCCGCGCCGGCCGTGAGGTGGCTCAGGACGAAGCCGCTCAGCCCGGCGAACGACATCTGCGCGAGCGAGACCTGCCCGACGTAGCCGGTGAGCACGGTCAGCGAGAGCGACAGCACGATCCACACGAGCGACGCGATGAACGCCGTGCGCAGCGAGCCGTGCAAGGCCATCAGGATGACGATCCCCGCCACGAAGCAGAGCAAGGTGGTGGCGTACGGCCGCGACGGGCGCCCGAGCGACGGGTTCTGGAGCTCGACCGTCCCGCCGCGCGCGCCGACGCCGCGCGAGAGCATCGTCATCGCGACCACGATGAACAGGAACGGGATCGCCTGCGGCAGCCCCTGCTCCGGCAGCCACGACCAGACGCTCAGCAGCTTCGTGATCTCCGACTGGAGCATCCCGAGCGCGAGGCCCGCGGCCGCCGCGACGCCGAACGAGGTGAAGCGCGCGATCAGCGCGCAGCCCAGCGCCGGGACGATGAACAAGGTGTAGGACGTGGGGTCGACCGTCGAGATCGGCGCGATCAGGATCCCGGCCAGGCCCGCGAGCAGCGTCGCGAGGACCCAGTTGCCGAGCGCGATCCGCGTCGCCGAGAGCCCGACCAGCGCGGCGCCGCGCTCGTTCTCGGCGCTCGCGCGCGTGGCGAGCCCGAAGCGCGTGTAGCGGTAGACGGCGCCGAGCGCGGCGGCCAGCAGGATGACGATCCCCGCGAGCCACAGCCGGTCGCTCGGGATCGTGATGTCGCCGATCTTCAGCGGCGAGGACGGCAGGATCGTCGGCGTGGACTTCGCCGTCGTGCCGTAGTTGAGGACCGCGATCGCCTGGAGCGCGAGCATCGTGCCGACCGAGGCGCAGACGCGCGTCAGCGGCGTCGCGTGGCGCAGCGGCCGGTAGATCGTCCAGTACATGACCACGCCGAGGATCGCGGCGTAGACCAAGGCCACCACCATCGCCGGGATCGTCGCGAGGCCGGAGCTGCGCAGCGTCAGCTCGTGCGGGATCACGATCCACGGGAACTGCAGCGTCCCGTCGGCGCGCAGGCCGAGGTAGACGTAGGCGATGAACATCGCCACGGCGCCGTGGCCGAAGTCGACGACGCCGGCGGCGCGGTGCTTGAGCACCAGGCCGAGCGCGAGCATCGCGTAGACGGCGCCGGACCCGAGGCCCAGCAGGAGGAAGAGGATGTAGGACGACATGGGGGAAGTGCTGTGCCTTGGGTCGTGCCGGGTCCCGTCCGGAGCCGCGCCCTGCTCGGGCGCGGCTCCGGTGTGGGACTAGGCGCCGGGCTTGTAGAGCGAGGCTCCGGAGACCCAGGTCTTGTCGACCGTGGTGACCTTGCCGCCCTTGACCTGCTTGATGAGCTGGTAGGTGTTGCAGACCGACTCGTTGCCGGCGAGCTGCTTGCCGTCGCACGTGTACTCGTGCGCGAGGAAGCCGGGGTTGTCGGTGCCCGTCTTGAAGGCCTTCAGGATGGACGCCTTGTTGAGGCCGTCGACCCCGAGCGGGTCGAGCTTGGCCTGGATGTTCATCACCGAGGCGAACCCGGCCTGGGCGATGGAGTCCAGCGCGAGGTCCTTCGGGCCGTACTTCTGGACGGCCGCGAGCATCAGGTTCGCGTCCGCCGTGCCGCTGTCCAGCGACTCGAACGGCTGCGCGAAGTAGAGGCCCTCGGCCGCGTCGCCCGCCGTCTTCAGCGCGGGCGGCGAGGTGCACGGGTCGATGCCCATGATCTTCGCCGTCGAGCCGACCGACTTCAGCGCCTTCAGCAGCGCGGGGCACGCGTTGGGCGAGTTGACGTAGATCAGGTCGGGCGAGCTCGAGACCGCCGAGGCGGCGACCGACGAGAGGTCGGCGGCGTTCGGCGCGACCGGGATCGACTTGGCGTCGATGCCCGCGGCCTTCATCGCCGGGACGATGACGCCCAACCCGGTGAACTTGCCCTGCGTGTCGTCGGTGTAGAGGACCGCCGCCTTCTTGACGCCGAGCTTCTCCTTGGCGTACTGGACGGCCGCGGCGTTGTCGCCGACCGAGATCGAGATGAACTGGATCGCGTCCGGGCTGTTGGACTCCGCCGGCGTGAACGGGATGCCGCCCACGTAGGCGAGGCTCGCGCGCTTGTACACCGGGAACGCGCCCGGCGCGCCCGTGTCGGCGCCGCCCAGGATCATCGCCGGCTTCTTGTCGACGAGCTGGTTGGCGCAGCGCGAGGAGGTCGACGGCTGGCCGTCGGTCGCGCACGCCTCGATCTTGACCGGGTGGCCGCCGATGCCGCCCTTGTAGTCGTTGACGTACTTGACCGCGGCCTCCGCGGCTTGGCGGTACTCGGGGAACGTGACCGGCCCGGACTCCAGGTTCAGCAGGCCGAGGACGACCGGCGTGCCGGTGGCCTTCTTGGCCGTGCCGAGCGCGGAGGACGTGTCCGGCGCCGCGGCCGTGGTCGACGTCGACGCTGCGGGCGTCGCCGCCGCCGTGTCGGTGGACTTCTTGTCGTCGCTGCCGCACCCTGCGGCCAGCGCCGCGGTGAGCACCAGGGCACTCAACCCCGGGACCCAGCGGATGGATGACTTCATGATGGTGAGCACTCTCCTCTTGTGTTCATGCGGCGGCAGGCGCCGCCCCGTCGCCCAGGTAGCTCGACCGCAGCAGATCGGGGCGGTCCCGCAAGTCGGAGGCCGGTCCGTCGAGGACCAGCCGGCCGTGGTTGAGCACGTAGGCGCGATCGGCGACCTCGAGCGCGAGCGCGACGTGCTGCTCCACGAAGAGGACGCCGGCGCCGAGGTCGGTCGCCACGCGCCGCAGGATCGGGAGCAGGCGCTCGACGATCACCGGGGCGAGGCCGAGCGACATCTCGTCGACGAGCAGCAGGCGCGGGCGCGAGACGAGCGCGCGGCCGACCGCGAGCATCTGCTGCTCGCCGCCGGAGAGCACGCCGGCCTTGCGGTCCAGGCACTTCTGGAGCTCGGGCAGCAGCTCGAGCAGCTCGTCGCGCGCCAGCGCGCGGCCCTTGCCCTTGGCCAGCGTCAGGTGCTCGCGGACCGTCAGCCCGAAGAAGAGCGCGCGGCCCTCGGGCACGAGCGCGATGCCGCGCCGGGCCAGCAGGTGCGCGGGGACGCCGCCGACGTCCTCGCCGCCGAAGCGCACGGTCCCGCCGATCGGGTCGAGCAGGCCGGCGACCGTGGTCATGGTGGTGGTCTTGCCGGCGCCGTTGGGGCCGAGCAGCGCCACGACCTCGCCGGGCGAGACGGTGACGTGGAGGTCGCGGACGACCGGCGTGCCGGCGTAGCCCGCGTCGAGGCCGTCGAGCTCGAGCAGCGGCGCGTCAGGCAACGGGGGTCTCCTCCTCGCGCGCGCCGCCGAGGTAGGCGGCGATGACGGCGGGGTCGTCGCGGATCTGCGCGGGCGTGCCCGCGGCGATCAGGCGCCCGAAGTCCAGGACGTGCACGGCGTCGCAGATCCCGAGCACGAGGCCCATGTCGTGGTCGACGAGCAGGACGGTGACGCCCTCGCCGGGCATGTCGCGCAGGCGCGCGCCGAGCTCCTGGCTCTCGTCGGTGTCGAGGCCCGCGGCGGGCTCGTCGAGCAGGACGAGGCGCGGGCGCATGGCGAGCGCGCGGGCGACGCCGACGAGCTTGCGGCGGCCATGGGAGAGCTCGGAGGGCAGGCGGTCGGCGACGTCGGCGAGGCCGGTCAGCTCGAGCGCCCAGTCGACGTCGGCGGCCGAGGCGTCGGCGTCGCCCGTGCCGAGCGGCAGCAGGAGGTCGCGGAGCGCGCGGGCGACGCCGATGCGCTCGCGGGCGACCAGGAGGTTCTCCTGCACGGTGAGGTCGTCGAAGAGCTCGATCGACTGGAAGGTGCGGGCGAGGCCGCGGCGGGCGCGCAGGTGCGGACGCAGCCGCGTGACGTCGTCGCCGGCGAAGCGCACGGTCCCGGCGCTCGGCAGGTGGTAGCCGGTGAGCGCGTCGATCATGGAGGTCTTGCCGGCGCCGTTGGGGCCGATCAGGCCCGTGACCTGGCCCTCGGGCACGGCGAGGTCGACGGCGTCGACGGCGACGACGCCGCCGTACGTGACCCGCAGCCCCTCGGTGACCAACACGTCGGCCATGCGCCTCTCTCTCCTCGACCCAAGGACTGGGAATCGTCCCGGTTCGCCGACCGTACACGACTCGCCAAAGTGTGTCCAGTTTTTACTGCCGCGTACAGTCGGGCACCTTGCGGAAGGGATCTCCGGCCCCGCCGAAGGTCCCGACCTCGGGCGCCGCGCCGCTCGCGGGGACCGCGGCCCAGGCCGGGTCCTCGCCGTTGACGAAGGCCGCCCAGGTGCGCTGCATGGCCTGCGAGACCGCGACGGCGCGCAGCGTGTCGCCGGCGAGGCGCGTGCCGGCGTCGCCGTCGCCGTAGGTCCCGAAGACGAGCGGGACCTCGACGGTGTGGATCGCGCCGAGGCGCG
>JAOPZG010000506.1 GCA_025964215.1 Conexibacter sp. | reverse complement strand
ACGGCGGCACGGTCGTCGCCGAACGCCGCGAGCGCGGGTTGCGGGTCGCCCGCCGCGGGCAGCGGCGCGTAGGGCCAGTCGGTGCCGAAGAGGATCTGCCGCGCCGGAGCCACCAGGCGCATCGCGGCCAGCTGGATGGCGTTGTCGGCCAGGCCGGTGTCGTACTGCAGCCGCTCCAGGTAGGCGAGCGCGCCGAGCGGGGCCGCGGCGCCCGCGGCGGGAACGCGCGTGGCGAGCGACGCGATGCGGTGGCCCAGGTAGGGCGCGGCGCCGCCCAGGTGCGAGAGCTGGAAGGTGATCTGCGGGTAGCGCTCCAGCGTGCCCGAGTAGATCAGGTTGACCACCGCCCGCGTGGTGTCGAACGGGTACTCGTAGAGCCACACCGGATGCTCGCCGAGCGGCGGCGCGTAGGGCGGCTGCTGCGGATGGATGAACACGTGGGTCGCACGCCGGTCCAGCTCGGCCATCAGCGGGTCCAGCGCCGGATCGCCGAGGTAGGTGCCCAGGACGTTGGACAGCAGCATCACGCCGTCGAGCTTCAGGACGTCCAAGGCATAGGCCAACTCGGTCAGCGCGCGCTCGACGTCCGGCAGCGGCAGGATCGCCAGCGCGCCGACGCACTGCGGCAGGTCGCGTCGGACCGCAGACAGCTTCTCGTTGAGCAGGCGGGCGAGGTGGTCGGCGAGCGGCTGGTCGCCGAAGGCGACGCCCGGGGGTGACGGCGAGACGATCGCGCCGTCGATCGCGTGGCGCTCGAGCATCGCCGCCAGGCCCTCGGCAGACGCCGGCGGCAGCGGGAAGTCCAGCAGCTGGCGCCGGTCGAGCTCGTGGCGGTAGGCGTCCGGGATCACGTGGGCGTGGGCGTCGATGCGCATGTTGCCGAGTGTATCCACTTGACAAATTGCCAACATCGATCTAGGTTGCCGCCGATGCGTGAGGAGAGTCGCTTTGCCCTGGGGAGGTTCCGAACCCCGACAACGCCCGACGTCGTGGCCGTCGTGGTCGGCGACGTCGCGTGGCCGCTCGCCGGCGGCGTGTCGCTGGGCGATCTCCTCGCTCGCTGGGACGATGCGCTGCCCGAGCTGCAGGCGGCGGCGAACCGGCTGGCCTCCGGCGACGCCGGCCTGAGCCTCGGCGACCTGCATCCGCTGCCGCCCGTCGTCCCGACCGCGCAGATCTTCCAGGCGGGCGCCAACTACCGGACCCACGTCCTCGACCTCATGGCCGCCGCCGAGCGCCGGGAGGACGGCTCGGACGGCATGCGCGACGAGGAGCGCGGCAAGGCGCGCATCGCGCTCGCTGAGCGATCCCGGACGGGCGCGCCGTTCGTCTTCCAGGGCAACGCCCATGCCGTCATCGGCGCCGAGGACGATGTGGTGCTGCCCTACGACGGGGTCCAGCCCGACTGGGAGCTCGAGCTTGCGGTCGTCATCGGGCGTCGTGCACGTCGTGTGCGCCGCGAGGACGCGCTCGCGTACGTGGCCGGCTACACGATCGCCAACGACGTGACGCTCCGCGATCGCCTGCGCCGGGCCGACGTCCCGGGCGGCCTCGATTGGTTGGCGGCCAAGAACGTTCCGACCTTCCTTCCGGTTGGTCCGCTGTTCGTCCCCGCGATCCACATCGAGGATCCGATGGACCTCCAGATCACGTTGCAGGTCAACGGGATCGTCATGCAGGACGAGAGCACCGAGGACATGCTCTTCGACGTGGCCCGGCTGGTCGAGTACCTCTCGACCGTCTCCGAGCTGCGTCCGGGCGATCTCGTCCTCACCGGTTCGCCCGCCGGCAACGGCGCGCACCACGGCACTTTCCTCAGCCCCGGCGACCTCATGGAGGGCGAGATCACGGGGCTCGGCCGGCAGCGCAACCGCTGCGTCGCCGAGCCCGTGGCCGGCGCGCAGGACGCAGGCACGCAGACACAGCACCGCGGGGCGCCAGCCCTGAACGACGGGTCACCGAGCTAGGAGATGTTCAACATGATGTTCTTGACACGAGGTGCCTCGGCCGCAGCCGCGGCCCTGATCGCCGCCGGCGCGCTGTCGGCGTGCGGGGGCGGTGATTCGAAGTCCTCGGCGACGACGTCGACGGCGAGCTCCGGAGCGGACGCCGCGTCGCCCGCGGTGGCGGCGGCCAAGGCCGACTTCGCCAAGTTCCATGCCACGCAGCCGCCGATCAGCGTGCCCACGCTGCCCAAGAAGCCGCCGGCCGGCCTGCGCCTGACGATCACGACGTGCCCGCTGCCGGTCTGCCGCGCGGAGTCCGACCCCGTGGCCGAGGCGGCGAAGATCCTCGGCTGGAAGGTCAAGACGATCCAGGCGCCGTACACGCCGGAGGGCTATCAGACGGCGTGGAACCAGTTGCTGGAGGACCCGCCGGACCTGATCGCCGCCAGCGCGGTCGTGCCCGACTCCTTCATCGCCAAGCAGCTCGCCGTCGTCGCCAAGCGCAACATCCCGCTGGTCGAGCTGGGTCCCTCCGGTGACCGGCCGACGAGCGAGGGTCCGCTGAAGGCCGCGGTGGCCGGCGTGCCGCAGTTCGCGCAGGACGGGCGGCTGATGGGCTCGACGGTCGTCGCCGACGCAGGCCGGGGACCCGACACCGTGTGGATCACCGATCCCTCGGTCACGGTCTTCAAGCCCGCCGAGGCGGCGTTCGCCAAGACCGTCGGCGACGCGGGCGGCCACGCCGACGTGATGAAGGTCGCGCTGGCCAACATCGGCAAGTCGATCCCCGGTCAGGTCGTCAGCTACGTGCAGTCGCACCCCAAGGTCAAGTACCTGGCCTTCTCGGTCGCCGACTTCACCGTCGGCGTTCCGCAGGCGCTCAAGGTCGCCGGGCTGAGCGACAAGGTCAAGATCATCAGCCGCGCCCCGCAGGCCGCCAACCTGGCCGACATCAAGAACGGGAGCACCTGGGCGGCCGTGGCCGAGGAGAACACCTCCGGCGGCTACCGCGCGGTGGATCAGATGGCGCGGCTCGCGATGGGCGTCGAGCTCGGCGACCTGCGCGACCCGGCCGGCTGGGCGCAGATCCTCACCAAGGACAACGTCACGCAGACCACCGTCGCGCCGTCGGCGCCGGGTTCGCCCGCCGCCTTCCTCAGCGCCTGGCACGTCGACTAGCCGGATGAGCGTCGTCGACGACAACAACGCGCTCGTGCTGGAGGACGTGTCGAAGGTGTTCCAGGGCCAGCCCGCGCTGCGCGGCGTCGATCTGACGCTGCGCAGCGGGGAGGTCCACGCGCTCCTGGGCCACAACGGCTCCGGGAAGTCCACGCTCATCAAGATCCTCGCCGGCTACCACCAGCCCGAGCCCGGCGCACGGGCCACGCTGCACGGCAAGCCCCTCAGCCTCGGCTCGGCGGAGGCGGCGCACGCCGCGGGGATCACCTTCGTCCACCAGGACCTCGGCGTCATCGACGAGCTCGACGCGGTCGACAACCTGGCGCTGGGCGCGCGCTACCAAGGACGCTGGTGGCTGTCGGATCGCCGCGAGCGCCGGGCCGCGCGCGAGCGGCTGGCGGAGTACGGCGTCGACCTCGACGTCTCGACCCCGCTGCGGGATCTCAGCCCGGCGCGCCGCACGATCGTCGCGGTCGTGCGCGCGCTCCAGCACGGGGTGGGACGCGGCAGCGTGCTGGTGCTGGACGAGTCGACGGCCGCGCTGCCCGCCGCCGAGGTCAGCCACCTGTTCGAGCTGGTCCGCGAGGTCCGCCGCCAGGGCGGGACGATCCTGTACGTGACGCACCGGCTGTCGGAGGTCTTCGAGATCGCCGACCGCGTGAGCGTCCTGCGCGACGGCCGCCGCGTGGCGACCCGCGACGTGGCATCGCTCACGCACGACGGGCTCGTCGAGCTGATCGTCGGGCGCTCGTTGAGCGCGTTCTACCCGGACCCGCCGGCACACGGCGGCGACGTCGTGCTCGAGGCGCTCGACATCCGCGCCCCGGGCCTCGACGCGGTGACGCTGCGGGTCTGCGGCGGCGAGATCGTCGGGGTCGCCGGGCTCGTCGGCTCCGGCCACGAGCAGCTGCTGGCCACGATCTTCGGCGGCCGTGAGCGGTCGTCCGGCACGGTGGCCGTGGGGACCGACGTCGTGCGCCCGGGCGACCCGCGCGCGGCCATCGAGGCCGGCGTGGCCTACGCGTCGGCCGATCGCCGGCGCCTGGGCGCCACGGCGACCTGGACGCTGCGCGAGAACGTCACGCTGCCGGCGATCCCCTCGCGGGGTCCCGCGCGCTGGCTCGCCCCACGCGCCGAGCGCGCCGACGTGGTGCCGTGGCTGGAGCGCCTCGACGTGCAGCCGGCCAGCCCCGAGCACCTGTTCGCCGACCTCAGCGGCGGCAACCAGCAGAAGGTGGTCCTGGCGCGCTGGCTGCGTCGCGGCGCGCGGGTCTTCCTGCTCGACGAGCCGACCGCCGGGATCGACGTCGCCTCCAAGCGCGCCGTCTACGAGGCGCTGAGCACGCTCGCCGCCTCCGGCGCGGGGATCGTCCTGTCCTCGAGCGATGCGGAGGAGCTCTGCGCGGTCTGCGATCGCGTGCTGGTCTTGCGCGACGGTCGCGTCGCCGGCGAGCTGGCCGGAGACGAGCTGACGACCGAGCGCCTGCTGACGATGAGCATGCGCGCCGGCGACGGCGTGCCGACTCCGGTCGGAGCGTGAGGGGCGAGATGACCGAGCTCACGTCGTCGCCGGCCCCGACCACGGGACCCGAGCCGCCCGCGCAGCCCGGGGCCGTCGCCCTGAGCCGGCGTGCCGGCCTGGTCGCGCGCGCGGTCGGGCTGCGCTACAGCGGCTTCGCCCTCTGGGCGTTGTTCATCATCATCTTCGCGTTGTGGATCCCCGACACGTTCCTGGCGACGTCGACGGCCAAGTCGATCGCGGGCGACCAGGCGATCACCGTGATGCTGGCGCTGGGCGCCCTGTTCACCCTGAGCGCCGGGCAGTACGACCTGTCCTGCGCGCAGAACCTCGGCCTCAGCGCGGTCGTCAGCAGCTCGTTGATGGTCAACTCGCACGTCGCGCCGCTGCCGGCCGTGCTGCTGACCCTCGCCCTCGGCGCGGGCATCGGCGCGGCCAACGGCCTGATCGTCGCGGTCGTCGGCGTCAACAGCTTCATCGCGACGCTGGGCATGAGCTCGATCCTGCTCGCGCTCACCGAGCAGATCTCCAACGACCAGTTCATCGGGCCGCTGCCCGCGTCGTTTCAGGCCACGCTGAGCCACGAGCCGCTCGGCGTGCCGGTGATCACCGTGTACGCGGTGCTCCTCGGTGCGATCGTCTGGTACGTGCTCGAGCACACGCCTGTCGGTCGGCGGGTCTACGCGACCGGCGCCAACGCGGACGCGGCGCGGCTGGCCGGCGTCCGCACCGGCCGCAACGTGTTCTGGTCGTTCGTGGCCACGGGGACGATCGCCGCGCTGGCGGGCACGCTGCTCGCGGCCCGGATCGGCCAGACCAGCTCGGGCCTCGGCCCGCCGTACCTGCTGCCGGCGTTCGCCGCGTGCTTCTTGGGGACGACGCAGATCAAGCTCGGCCGCTTCAACGTCTGGGGCACGCTGCTGGCGATCTACCTGCTGGCCACCGGCGTCAAGGGTCTGCAGCTCGCGGGCGGCAGCATCTGGATCACCGACCTGTTCAACGGCGTCGCGCTGATCGGGGCGGTCAGCGTCGCGGTGATCGCGCAGCGGCGTCGCCAGGCACCGGGCTCGTCGTGACCGGCCCGGAGCTCGACACCGAGGTGGCGATCGTCGGCCTGGGCCCGACGGGTGCCGCGCTGGCCGCCTACCTGGGGTCCTTCGGGACCGACGTCCTGGCCTTCGAGCGCCAGCCCGACGTCACGCCGCTGCCCCGCGCCCGGATGGTCGACGGCGAGATCATGCGGATCTTCCAGGCCTTCGGGATCGCCGAGCACCTGGAGGAGCGCTTCCGCCCGGCGCCGGAGTTCCGCTACTGGTCGGCCGCGGGCGAGCTGCTCATGACGCTGGGGTTCGAGGGTCCGCGACCGCACCACTGGCGCAGCACCTACATGATCCACCAGCCCGACGTCGAGCAGGCCATGCGCGGCGTCGTCGAGGCGCAGCCGACGGTCGGTGTGCGGCGCGGCCACGAGGTCGAAGCCGTCGCCGAGCACGGCGACCACGCGCTGCTGACGGTGCGCGACTGCGCCACCGGCGAGCGGACACAGGTGCGCAGCCGCTACGTGGTCGGCTGCGAGGGCGGGCGCTCGCTCGTGCGCCGCGCGATCGGCGCGCGCCACGAGGTCCTCGGCGACGACTACGACTGGCTGTTTATCGACGTCGACCTGCGGCGCGCCGCCGAGCTCCCCGAGCACAACTTCTACATCTTGGATCCGGCCCGCCCGATGGCCTACCTGCGCAACCCGCGCGGCTACCGGCGGTTCTACTTCCGGCTGCTGCCCGGCGAGGACGGGGCGTCGATGGTCGGCGAGCCGCAGGTCTGGGACCTGCTGGCTCCGTGGATCGGTCCCGACGATGCCGAGATCGTCCTGTCGACGGTGTTCCAGTTCCACGCGCTGCTGGCCGACACGTGGCGCCGGGGTCCGCTGCTGATCGCCGGTGACGCGGCGCATCAGATGCCGCCGACGATGGGCCAGGGCCTGTGCAGCGGGATGCGCGACGCGGGCAACCTGGCCTGGAAGCTCGCCGCGGTCCTCGCCGGGACGATGGACGAGGAGCTGCTCGACAGCTACCAGGCCGAGCGCTCCCCGCATGCCCGCCACTACGTCGCGGGCTCTGCGATGCTCGCGCAGTGGTGGAGCATCCTCGAGCCCGGCGCCGCGACCGAGCGCGATGACATGCTTCGCGATCTCACCTACGAGCCGCAGGTCCCGCGGCTCGGCCCGGCGCTGCACCCCGCCTCCGAGACGGCGGCGGGTACGCTGCTGCCGCAGGACGAGACCGCCGCGGGGCCGCTGCTCGACGACGTCGTCGGCCTGCGCTTCGCCATCGTCGATCCGGCTGGGCTCCTGGCCGCCGCGGGGCCCGAAGTCGCCGAGCAGGCAGCGCGGCTGGGCGCGGTCTGCGTGACCGATCCCGGACCCGTCGTGCGCCGGTGGCTGGCCGACCACGACGCCCGCGCGGTCGTGATCCGCCCCGACCGCTACGTGCTCGGCGTCGCCGCCACGGCTGAGGAGCTCGCCGCGGTGCTGGCCCGCGTACCTGCATGCGCGCGCGTGGAGCATGAGGCGTCATGGTCGTGATCGACACCCACACGCACTTCCAGCCGCGAGCGGTGCTGGACGTCGTCGCGCCGTTCGGCATCACGATGACCGAGCGCGCCGACGGCCGCTACTTGTTCCGCAGCGGCGACCTCGAGTACGTCATCCCCGGATCGCCGAACGCGTTCTGGGGCGACGGCCTCGCCGACCGCGTCGCGCAGATGGACGCCGCAGGGGTCGACATCCAGGTGCTGCAACCCAGCCCGCTGGTGTTCAACCTGCACCTGCCGGCCGCCGTCAACGCCCGCTTCAGCCGGGCGTTCAACGAGCAGACCGCCGCGCTGATCGCCGCCTTCCCCGAGCGCTTCTGGGGCTCGGCGCACCTCCCGGTCCAGGATCCCGTGCTGGCCGCGGCCGAGCTCGAGCACGCCGTGACGCAGCTCGGGTTCCGGTCCTGCACGATCGACTTCGTCACCGGTGGCGGCCGCACGCTGGCCGCGCCCGAGTACGAGCCGCTGCTGGCCGCCGCCCAGGCCCTCGACGTGCCGATCCAGCTGCACCCGGTGCCACTGGGCCAGACGATGGACCTCGTCGCCGCCGGCGCGCCGTGGCTGGCCGAGCACCAGACCGACTGGGCGTGGGGCTACCTGTTCGGCGAGACCGTCGCCGTGGCTGGCCTCATCCTCGGCGGCGTGCTGGACCGCTTTCCCGCGCTGCGCTTCAGCGTCCCCCACGGCGGCGGGATGATCCCGTACCACCTCGGCCGCCTCGAGCGCCACGCCGAGATCATCGGCGGCGTCACGCGGCCGATCGCGGAGTACCTGCCGTCCTTCTTCTTCGACACCGTCGTCCACGACCCGCGGGCGCTCGTCTTCCTGATCCAGATGATGGGCGACCAGCAGGTCGTCCTCGGGACGAACCATCCCGGCTGGGACGACTTCCCGGGCTGGGACGTCGTCCGCGGCCTGCCCGGGATCAGCGACGAGGCGAAGGCCCGCATCCTCGGACAGAACGCGGCGACCCGCCTGTTCGCATCGCAGCACGTCACCACGCACGACCAGACCTGACACACCGGAAGGGACCATGGCGCATCACCTGTTCTCACAGCTCGGCCACGTCGAGCTCCTCACCACCGACCTCGAGGGGAGCGTGGACTTCTTCTCCAACATCCTCGGCCTGGAGGAGTCGGCGCGCGAGGGCGACTCCGTCTACATGCGCTGCTGGGGCGAGTTCCACCATCACAGCCTTAAGCTGACGGCGTCGCCGCGGTCGGGGCTCGGCCACATGGCGTTCCGGACCGACGGCGCCGACGAGGTCGACCAGGTCGCGGCGATCGTCGAGCCGCTCGGGCTCGGGCTCGGCTACATCGACGGCGACGTCGGGCACGGCCGCGCCTACCGCTTCTCGACCCCGGACGGCCACGTCGTCGAGGCGTTCTGGGACGTCGACATCTGGGAGGCGCCGCCGGAGCTGCAGACGATCCACAAGACCAGGCCGCAGAAGTACGTGACGCGCGGCGCCTCATGCCGCCGGCTGGACCACGTCACGGTCAACTGCAGCGATCCGACGCCCAGCCGCGAGCTGTTCGAGCGGCTCGGGTTCCGCACCAACGAGATCCAGCGCTTCGACGAGACCAAGGAGGAGCTGTTCTCGTTCCTCAGCGTCTCGAACCTCGCGCACGACGTGGCCTTCGGTCGCGATCCCGCCGGCGAGCGCGGCCGGCTCAATCACGTGTGCTTCTGGGAGGAGACGCGGGAAGAGGTTCTGCGGCTCGCCGACATCGCCGCCGACTACGACGTCGAGATCGAGTGGGGGCCGAGCCGGCATCGCGGCACCGAGATCATGTTCTTGTACCTCCGCGAGCCGGGTGGCAACCGCGTGGAGATCTGCAGCGGTGGCTACCTCGTGTTCGCTCCCGACTGGAAGCCCGTCGAGTGGTGGGTCTCCGAGCACCCGGCGATCATGTGGTCGGGCGGCATCCCGGACTCCATGTACGAGGCGTCGCCGCCCGTGGGCTCACATGACTGACACCGTCACGCTGCCCGCCGGCCCGCTGCGGCTGGTCGACCTCTCCCAGCGACTGGGCAACGCGACCCGCGCGTTCGAGCCCAACCCGCACGAGATCGAGTACATCGACCATCGCACGGCGGCGACGCTCACCGGTGCCTACGGCATTGAGCCGGAGCTCTGGGTTGACGGGGAGGCGTGGGCGGTGGAGCGCGTGACGCTGTCGACGCACTCCGGCACCCACGTCGACGCGCCCTACCACTACGCCAGCACCACCGCCGGCCGTCCGGCCCGGACGATCGACGACGTGCCGCTGCGATGGTGCCTCGGGCCCGGGGTCGTCCTGGACTTCACGCACAAGCAGGCGGGGGAGGGCATCGAGGCCGGCGAGGTGGAGCACGCGCTGGAGCTGATCGGCCATGACCTGCAGCCGTTGGACATCGTGTTGATCCGCACCGACGTCTCGCTGCAGTTCGAGACCGCGGGCTACGACCGCCGCCATTCCGGCCTGCGCCTCTCGGCCACCGAGTGGCTCGTCGATCACGGGGTGCGGCTCATCGGCATCGACGCGTGGGGACTAGACCGGCCGCTAGGCGTCATGGCCGACGAGGCCCGCGCCGGCGACCGCGACCAGCTGTGGGAGTCGCACTTCCTCGGTCGCCGCAAGGAGTACTGCCAGATCGAGAAGCTCGTCAACCTCTCCCAGCTGCCGCCTTCCGGCTTCTTGGTGAGCGCCCTGCCGATCCGCCTCGCCGACGCGAGCGCGGCCTGGAGCCGCGTCGTCGCGATGGTTCCCGAGGGCGACGCATGAGCGGTCCGGTCACGCTGACCGCGGCCCTGACCGGCCCGATCGCCACCAAGGCCGACCATCCCGCGCTGCCGGTGACGCCCGACGAGATCGCCGTCGCCGCCGCCGAGTCGACCGCCGCAGGAGCGGCGATCGTGCACGTCCACCTCCGCGACGACGAGGGCCGGCCGACCGCCGACCTCGACGTCGCGCACCGGGTCATCGACGCGATCGGTGAGCGTTGCGATGCCCTCGTCCAGATGTCGACCGGGGTGGGCCTCGGGGTGCCGCTCAGCGAGCGTGCCCAGCTCGTCGAGGTTCGACCGGCGATGGCGACGCTGAACGTCTGCTCGATGACCTTCGGCGCGGGGGAGTTCCTCAACCCGGCCGACGAGGTGCGCCGCCTGGCCGCGCGCATGGCCGAGCTCGGCGTCAAGCCCGAGCTCGAGATCTACGACACCGGCCACCTCGACGTCGCGCTGGAGCTGCTGGCCGACGGCCTGCTCGTCGAGCCGCTGCAGTTCTCGATCGTCCTCGGCGTCCGCGGCGGCATGGCGGCGACGCCGGAGAACCTGCTGTCGCTCGTGCGCCGCATGCCGCCGACCGCCGTCTGGCAGGTCGTGGCGATCGGACGCTCCAACCTGCCGATCACCGCGATGGGTCTCGCGCTCGGCGCCAACGCGCGGACCGGCCTGGAGGACACGCTGCTCATCCGCCGCGGCGAGCCCGCGCGCTCGAGCGCCCAGCTCGTCGCGCGCCTGGCCGCCATCGCCGGCGCGCTGGAACGACCGCTCAACTCGCCTGCGCAAGCGGCGCTCGCGCTCGGTCTCGCCACCGCATCCTCACCGACCCCATGACCCCGAACCCAGGAGCATCACCCGTGTCCGACACGACCTTCGACGACCGTCTGATCGGCCAGTGGAAGCTCAACCCGACGCACTCGTCGGCGAGCTTCTCCATCGACTACACCGTGGCCAAGTTCCGCGGGACCTTCGAGGAGGTCGACGGCGCGCTGCGCGACGGCGTCCTCACTGGCGCGGTGAAGGTGGCGTCGATCAACGTCAAAGAGCCGACGCTGGGCAGCCACCTCCAGTCGCCCGACTTCTTCGTCGGCGAGCGGCATCCCGCGATCAGCTTCCGATCCGACGTGCTCTCGATCGACGGCGACTCGCTGACGCTCGAGGGGCAGCTGACGCTGCGCGGCGTTACCAAGCCGGTGCGCGCCACCGGGACCGTGAGCGGCCCCACCGAGTTCATGACCCACACGCGCCTGGGCTTCGCGCTGGAGACCGTCATCGACCGCACCGAGTTCGGCATGGCCTGGAACGCCGACCTGCCCAAGGGCGGCAAGGCGCTCTCCGACGAGGTCACGCTGTCGGTCGAGCTCGAGTTCGACCTCCTCTGACCGATGCGGATCCTGGCCATCTCAGGATCGCTGCGCCGGGATTCGCACAACACTGCGCTGCTGCGGGCGGCGGCGAGCCTGTTGCCGCCCGCCCTCGAGCTGGAGCTCTATCCCGCCCTGGACGGGATCCCGCCGTTCAGCGAGGACCATCTCGGACATCCGGCGATCGCCGTGCAGGAACTGGGCGACGCCGTGGCGGCCGCCGACGCGCTCCTGATCGCTACGCCCGAGTACAACAGCTCGATCCCCGGCGTCCTGAAGATCGCGCTGGACTGGCTCTCCCGGCCGCTCGCCGAGAGCGTGTTGCGCAACAAGCCCGTCGCCGTGGTCGGTGCCTCGACAGGCATGTTCGGTGCCGTCTGGGCGCAGGCCGAGACCCGCAAGGTGCTCGGCGCGATCGGCGCTCGCGTGCTGGACCTCGAGCTGGCGGTTCCCACCGCGCACGAGCAGTTCGACGCGGCCGGCCGCCTCACCGACGCGACCCTCGAGCAGGAGCTCGCGGGCACGCTCCGGGCACTGGCGCAGAGCGCGGGCGAGCGCGCACGCGTGCCGCAGGCGTCCGATGCGTTTGGCGGGCCTGCGTGATCGCGATCGTCCGGTCGGCGATCACGTGGCCCAGAAGAGGCCTGCGAGCCACGGGTCGGCAGGAGCTGCACAGGGCGTAGGTGTAGGAGTTGCTCGTACTCAGGCACTCAGGGACGTTAAGTGCCTGAGTCGCCGGCAATCGCCCTGCATCCGCGTACATCGCGCACCTAGCGTCGTAGTCCGAGTCCACGAAATACCTGGAAACAGGAGATTTCAGGCAGGACGGCTCGTAGATCCGCTGCTTGTGGTCCGGACGGTCGCGGGTCCGAGTCCCGTCGCTCACCCCTCACAGAAGTCTCGCAGTAGCGGGGCTTTTGTCGTTCGGGGTGCAGGACTTTGAAGTTTCAGGCATGTCGTGGCGGTCGCATGGAGTTTGCGCGAGGGCGGCCTCGGAGGCGCCTGCCGTCCCTGGGCCACTCGAACGAAGGACACCACGATTACTTGAGGTGTTGCTGGCGGCGTGATGAGCAGCGACTCTGCGATGGTGGCCGGGAGCCCGACCTGGGGTTTCGCTCGGATTCCTGTTGGTTTCGGCCATGAGCGGTCTTCATGGCCTGTTGGCGTACAACGCGCCCCGCACCGATCACCGAGATCTCCTTGGCGGCGCACGCTTTGGCTCGCCCGACCTTCCCCGGCGAGCGGGTGCGCTGGGCCTGCGCCCGGTCCGAGACGTAGCACCGCCCGACTGAGCCTGTCTATCGCGTCGTAAATGCGAAGCGGTCGGTCGCATCGCCGGCGAAGCGATCCTCGACGGCCTCGAGGCGCAGACCGGGGTTGACAACCTCCAGCCATCCCCGGTCCCATGCCGCGACGAGCCACTGGATGTCGGCCGGGGCGTCGAAGTGCCGGTCGACCTTGGCGCGCAGCTTGGCGACGTGAACGTCGATGGCGTTGGAGCGCAGGTCGGCCTCGCCGTCCCAGACCTCGTCGAGGATCGCCAGGCGCGTGACGACCCGACCGGCGCGCGCGGCCAGGTGTGGTGGCGATGGCACGACGGCGGTGGAAATGCGGACATCACGCCGGGTCGGGTCGCGATCCCGCTCAAGCGCACGCTCGAGCACTTCGCGGCGCTGCGAGGTGCGGTGCTCCAGACCCAGGGAGCCGACATGCGGCTCTCGCCGGTCTCGGAGCAGCCATGGATCTTCTTCGACTGCAGCGGCGCCCGGGACGCTCCCGTTCCGATCTGGGTCGGAGGGCACGGTGAGGATGACCGCTACGCGCTGCCGTCGATCGGTGAGCTTGTAGTGATCTGGATCGAGTTGATCGAGATCGGGGCTCATGCTGTCGACGACAGCGGCGCCTGGAAGGACACCGACTGGGATTTGGTGCCCGAGCGCGTCCAACAGCTCGGCGTCTTCTGAGTATGCGGAGACGCCGGGCTGAATCTCGTGTTGCCTATTCCGACCGTTGACATGACCGGCATCCGCAACAGGCCGACGACGCCGTGACGCCGCAACTCCTCACTCCCGAGCTCCTCAAGCGCTTCGATCAGACTCTGCACTCGGCAGGCGCCCCGATCATCCGCGCGTGGCGCCCGGGGCTCGACGACGGGCAGATCGACGCGCTGACGCGTCCGCATAGCTTCGAGCTGCCTGATGAGGCCAGGGTGTGGTGGCGATGGCACGACGGAGGCGGGCGCGAGGAGATCACGCCGAACCGGGTCGCGACCACGCTCCAGCGCACGCTCGAGGTCTTCGGGGCGGTGCGAGGGGCGATGTTGGACGCCCAGGGAGTCGACATGCGACTGATGCCGGTCTCCGAGCAGCCGTGGATCTTCTTCGACTGCAGCGGCGCCCGCGACGCCCCCGTGCCCATCTACGTCGGCGGCCATGGCGAGAGCGACCGCTACGCGCTGCCGTCGATCGGTGAGCTCGTGGCGATCTGGATCGACCTGATCGAGATCGGTGCGTACGCGATCGACGACAGCGGAGCGTGGAAGGACACCAACTGGGATCTGCTCCCCGCGCGCGTCCAGCAGCTCGGCGTCTACTGATCTCGGAACGGCCGCGCGCCGGCGTCGCTCGGTTCTCCGTGGAAGTGTGCCGAGCGCTAGGGCAGCACAGGTCGGCGCGCAAGGGGCCGGACCTCCCGGGACCAGGGACACCACGATCCAGGGTACTTGCAGTCGTTGATCGCGCCTTCGCGCGCGACCTGCGCGACGAGCGACGCCCGCCACGACGACAGCGCGTCGAGCACGTGCGGCTCGAGGAGCGACGCGGGTTGGGCACAAAAGTCGTCCACGAGGGTTCAGTTGCTGAGCTACGCGGTAAACCTTCCCCAACAAAAAGTTGAGGTGAGGGGTGTTGAGCGAGCTGGTCGACAGAGAGGGCAGCAGCCGTGTGCTGTCCGTCGACATGCCCTCGATCGGCCCCCATCCCTCGTCGCGCGACACCGAGATCGAGCGCGACTACGCCGAGCACCGCGCCGCGGTCATGGCGATGCTGCGGTCCGAATTCCCGCGGCAGGCGGATCCCGAGGAGCTCTATCAGGAGGCGTGGGCCGAGCTGCTCGCCTTCGAGGCTCGCGGCGAGACCGTCCGAAATCGTCGGGCGCTGCTGAGAAGATCGCGTGGCGTCGCGCGGCGGACGCGGCCAAGCGCCACCGGCCCGAGACGATCGACCCCGCCAGCTCGGTCCTGGCGGCGGTCGCCGACGGCGATGCGCTGCCCGACGAGCTGGCTTATCTACGGCTCGAGGCCGATGCGCTGCGTCTCGTGGTCGAGTCCCTCGATGAGCAGCAGGCCGCGGTTCTCAAGCTGCGGGCGCGCATCGTGCGGTTGATCGCTCGAAGTCGCCTGTCGTGAATTGATCCCGAACGCCCAGCCCGGCGAGGCCGTCCTAGGAATCGACGGCAAGCGAACTCGGGTCTAGCGCGAAGAAGCGCGATGCGAGACCTCGACTGTCGAGCACCGAGCAGACCACCGTCGAAGCGTTCGATCCTCAGCGGCGGTGACGGGTCGGCGGGCACGTCGCCCGATCATCGCTCACTGGCGCGTCGTCGTTTGCGGGTGCTATTCCAGGCTGGCAGTGGTGAGCCGGCCGCGGACCCACAGGGTTGCCGAGTAGGCGACGAACCGGTCGTCAGCGAGCGCCTTGCCGACCCGCGCGATGGCGTCGTCGTCGGCGGCGCCCTGGGCGTAGGCGCTCCAGCGGAACACGCTCGGTGTTGGCACCCGCAGTGGCTCTCCTGGTACGGGGGCTGGGGCGGTGCCGCCGGCGGTCGATGCGAACAGGACGACGTTGGCGGAGGCGAGTTGGTTGCGTTGATCGTCGGTGACGTCCGGCCCGGTGAAGGTCACGCGCCACTGGGGTGGTGGCGCGTCTCCTTCCCCGACCTCGGTCGCCAGCACTTCAAGGGTCCGTGGCCCGCTGATGAAGCCTGGCCGCGGTTGCAGCGCCAGGCCGCGATCGGGGTCGAGTAACCCGATGACCGAGTGATAGGTCCGGTCGCCCAGATCGCCGTAGACGACGGTGACATAGACGGCGAGGTAGGCGTTGTCGTCGAAGTCGCCCGCATCGTGGTCGGGCACGTCGGGAATAACGATGTCAGCGCTGTGATCGGGGGCGACGCTGCCGATCGTCGCAAGGCGCGTCTGCACCGAACCGGCGGACGTCGCCACGACCGCGTAGGCGTAGGCATTGAGCGCCGGGCCGACGCCGGCGTTGACCAACGCCAGGCGCAGTGCGATCGGCTCGGCGTCGCTGTTGATCCGGCTGATGACGGCGCGGACTTCTGAGGGCGGCATCAGGACCGGCCGGGTCCGGGCCTTGGCCGCGTCGCGCTCGTCCTCGGCCATGTCAGACGTCTTCTTGGCGAGCCTGGCCGTGTAAGCCGCGAGCGCGCCGGTCGACAGAGCCAGCACACCGGTGCCGATCGCGACCGCCGCGTCCCAGCCGATGTTGGAGAAGTCGAGGTGGACGTCAGCCAGCACGGGGCGCACCGTAGCCCGTCAGCCGCTGGCGTGCGCATTTCCGAGGCGGCCGAATCCACGTCAATCCGCGGCAATCCACGCACATACAGCGGAATAAAGGCACTAGTGCCTTTTCGCGACCTCGAAATCGGCCCAAACCAGACGCACCCCAGAACGACGAAGACCCCGCATTTGCGGGGCCTTCTCCCGAGTGGAGCTAGCCGGGCTCGAACCGGCGACCTCCTGGGTGCGATCCAGGCACTCTCCCAACTGAGCTATAGCCCCGGGTGAAGACTCGATTGTAGCCAAGGCTCGGCGTGGACGCCAAGAGGACGTCTCCGGGTGCGGGGGTACGCTGCGCGCGGGAGATGTCGACGCGTGGCCTCATCGGCGATCTACGCGATCGCCTATCCAGCTTCCGCACGCGGTTGCGGCTGTTCTTCGTGCTGATCGTGATCGTGCCGATGGTCGCGGTGACGTTCATCGTCTTCCGGCTGATCGCCGACAGCGAGAACGGGCAGGCGGATGCGCGTGTAGCTGCTCGGCAGGAGGCCGTGATCGGCCTCTACTACGACGCGCGGGGCGCGGCGGACCGTCTGGCCGCCCGGCTCGGACGCGACCCGCAGCTCGCCCGAGCGCTCAGGACCGACGATCGCGCCGCGATCCAGCGCATCGCGCGCGCACGCCTCACCACCACGGACGCCAGGCGCATCGTGCTCGCCCACGACGCCACGACCCTCGCCGACGTCGGCGATCCCGACGCCTCCTTCCCCGCCACCCGCAGCCTCGTCGCCGACGGCACGCCGGTCGCCGACCTCCAGGTCTCCGTGGAGACCGCCGCCGCCTACACCCGCCTCGTCGCGCGCGGCACGCGCATGGAGACCATCGTGCGCCGCGGCGCGCGCACCATCGCCTCGACGATCCCCAACGCGACGCGAGCCACGCTGCCGCAGCACACCGGCGAGGTCACGATCGACGGCCACGGCTACCGCGCCGCCTCCTTCACCGCACCGGGCTTCCGCGGCGAGCGCCTCCAGGTGTCCGTGCTCGAGCCGACCGCGGCCACCGACGACGACATCCGCGACGGCCGCCTCGTCGCCGGCCTCGTCCTCTTCGGCTTCTTCCTGCTGGCGCTGGTCTCCGCGATCGTCGTCTCGCGCTCCCTCAACCGCCAGATCGAGGACTTCCTCGGCGCCGCCCGCCGCCTCGGCGCCGGCGACTTCTCCGCGGAGGTCGACACGCGCGGGCGCGACCAGTTCGCCCAGCTCGGCGAGGAGTTCAACAAGATGTCGCGCCAGCTCGAGGGCCGCCTCGAGGAGCTCGGGCAGGAGCGCCTGCGGATGGAGCTCTCGCTGCGGAGGATCGGCGAGACGTTCGCCTCCAGCCTCGACCGCGACGGGCTCCTGGAGATCGTCGTCCGCACGGCGGTCGACGCGGTCGACGCCCAGGGCGGCCAGGCGCTGATGCAGACCCGCCGCGGCGGCGAGCGGCTGCCGGTC